>DCTH01000242.1:0-15467 GCA_002329495.1 Syntrophothermus sp. UBA1445
GAATATCTGCGGCTATTTGGGTGTTTATCATATTGCGTTACACATATCACAAACAAGCTAAACAAGTAAACAAAGTGTGCCAAAACGACGTGTCAGGTTGGGACAGTAGGCGTGCGCTGGAGGCCCACCTCTCTTTCAACTCATTCCCATGATAGCCCGTAAAGTTGGGGTTTTCTGATGGGTATGCAAATATATCGTAGGAGCCGGACCACATGGCACGAATTTTGCAAATTGAACAAATAGATAGAATTTATATAATTAGCTGAATCAAATCAAAAAAACCAATAGCGGATTTTGTCAAAATAAAGCAAAAGATACGAAATGAACACTGCAGCGGCCATTAAGAAGGGAGGGGCGAAATAGAATAGCTTGGTGAGTTACCTCGATAACCTGCCGGTCAAAAGCAGGTAATAATAACAGCGAATGGAGGTTTATAAATGTTAAATTTGTTGGAAAAGAGGCCCTGGCTACGCCACTTGGATTATAAATTCCCCTGGACGATAAACTATCCCAATATCCCCGCCTATCAGATATTGAGAGATTCGGCCAACGCCCATCCGGATAAGGCCCTGACTTACTTTTACGGAACCGAGATCACCTTCTGGGAAATGTACCTCATGGTAATTCGTTTTGCAAATGGACTTATGGAACTTGGGGTCGAGAAAGGTGATCGTGTGGGCATACTCCTACCCAACTGTCCTCAATTTGTTCTTTCTTTCTGTTCGATTCTCAATGCGGGCGCAATTGTGGTCAACCTGAATCCTCAATACACTTATCCTGAACTGAAAANNCCGAGCCCAAAGCTATCATAACTTTTGATGCCTTGATTCCAATGGTAAAACCACTGGCAGAGGAATGTAATATTAAGATAGTCATGGTCACCAAGCTTACCGATTTCGTCAATGGTGCCGGGGTCAGCACCAAAGAAAGTCTTGGCTTGCCGGAAGGCTGGCACCATTTTTCTGAGTTCCTTAACAACTGCACCAATAAAATTCCCCCTCGTCCGGTTCTGGTAAAAGACGATCCGGCCTTAATTCAGTTCACGGGAGGAACCACCGGAACTCCCAAGGGAGCAACCCTGACCCAGGCAAACCTGGTTGCTGCCACCTTCCAGGTGGTAATGGCCGGGGCTTCCCTAATTGATTCCATCCAGATTGAGAGACGCACGGTTTTTGCAACACTGCCGCTATTCCATGTGTACGGGGAAATTTGCTGCTTAATGTATGGATTGTTCTCTTTCGCAACCATAATACTGCTTCCTCGTTTTGAGATTGAAGAAGTGATCGACACTATTGAGGCCATTCCGGAGATAACTTTCTGGCCGGCGGTTCCTACCATGCTGACTGCATTCCTGAATCATCCCCGGGCACAGGCCATGGACCTGGGAAGGAAGTTCAAATTCGTCAATAATGGTGCGGCACCTGCTCCGCTGGAACTGATCGAGAAAGCTAAGGACCTTAATGTCTACTTCAGTGAAGGTTGGGGGATGAGTGAGACCACCTCCCTGGGCATCTCCAACCCGGTTATGGGGGTTAAGAAGCCCATGGGTATTGGGGTTCCTTACCCGGACAATGACATCAGGCTGGTTGACCCTGATACTCTGGAGGATGTGAAACAGGGTGAGCGGGGTGAGATCTGGATTAAGGGCGCGACGGTTATGAAGGGGTACTGGAACAATCCGGAGGAGACCGCCAACCAGCTGCGGGACGGGTGGCTACGGACCGGAGACGTTGCTTATCAGGACGAGGATGGCTATGTGTTTATCGTCGACCGTACCAAGGATATGATAATCGCTGGTGGATTCAATATCTACCCACGCGATATCGATGAGGTTTTGTTCAAGCATCCCAAGGTAAAAGACGTCATCACCGTCGGAATTCCCGATGCCTACCGCGGAGAGACGGTTAAATCCTATGTACAGTTGGTGGAAGGCCAGACCGCTACCGAGGATGAACTGCGCGACTTCTGTCGGCAGCATTTAACTGCCTACAAAGTTCCCAAATTCATCGAATTCAGAACGGAACTCCCTCGTACCGCAGTGGGTAAAGCCCTGCGCCGGCTGCTCCGTGATGAAGAAATCGCCAAGATGAATGAGAAAAAGGAATAAAATTGATTACCTCCTGGGTTAGTATATAAATCTTTTGTGACCGGCCAGCACTGCTGCAGTTCTGGCCGGTAATTTTATTTTGGATTAGTTTAGACGCCACCGGTGAAGGTGAGGTAGAGCAAGAGTGCGTTCAGCCCGATTATGACCGATGTTATGGCCCAGCCAATGTAGTTGACGATGGGGCGGTTTACCAGGCATCCCATCAGATCCTGGCGACGGGTAATCAACATCAAGGGGATGATGGCCGCTGGCAGGGCAAAGCTTAAAACCACCTGACTCATCACCAGGGCCTCGATGGGGTTGACATTCAAAGCGATGATCACTATGGCCGGGGCCATGGTAATCAGCCTCATCAGGACCGGCGGAATTTTAAAGTTCAAAAAGCCCTGCATGATGGTCTGCCCGGCCATAGTTCCCACCGCGGAGGATGACAATCCCGATGCCAACAGGGCGATGCCAAAAGCCGCACTGGACATTGAACCAACCAGAGGCCCCAGTGATTGGTGCGCTTCTTCAATCGAATCCACCATGATGCCCTGAGAGAAGAAAACCGCCGCCGACACAATGACTATGGCCGCATTGATCAAAAAGGCGATATTCATGGCTACCGTAATATCGATCTTCTCCAGGCGGTAATGCGCCAGTTTTTTACGCTCACTGTGGGCACCATTGCGATATTGGACCAGCTCGGAATGAAGGTAAATTACATGGGGCATAACGGTGGCACCGAGCATGCCAACTGCGATTAGGACCGCTTCGCCACCGGGGAGGGAAGGAACGACGGTGTGGAAGGCAACTGCGGACCAGTCAGGTTTCGCCAGGAAGAGCTCGATAAAATAGGCTCCACATACCACAGCCACGAAACTGAAGATTATGGTTTCGACCACTCTCTGTCCGTATTTGGCCATACCGGTTATGATCAGCGTTACCACTCCGGTGATCAGAGCGGCGTAAATAAGCGGGATATCAAACAACAGGTATATACCCAGAGCAGCACCCAAAAACTCAGCAAGGTCGGTGGCCATGGCCGCAATTTCAGCTATGGCCCATAGGAACCAGTTCGCACTGCGGGGAAAAACCTGGGCGCACATCTGGGGGAGGTTACGGCCCGTGGCAATGCCCAGTTTGGCTGACAAAGTCTGCAGGAAAATCGCCATCAGGTTGCTCCAGAGGATGACCCAGATCAAGGCATAGTTGAACTTGGACCCACCGGCTATGTTAGTTCCAAAGTTGCCGGGATCTATATAGGCTACACTAACCACGAATGCCGGGCCCAGATATTTGAAAAGCCCTTTAACCTGGGTTAGCAGCGAACTACGGTCCTTTGGCCCTATCTGACCCAACTCCAGCTCACCTGATTCCAGGGCCATACTCTCGCTGCGGAGCGGTACCACATTTATTCTCCTCCCTCAATACAATCCCGGGCAGAAATGTTGCCCGAGGCTTCTCAACTTTCTGTCAGTTAAAATGTGTTCCGAGTGTACAATATGAAAAAAAGCGCATGGGGGTGATTAGTGGCTAAGACTTAATACTTTTGAACACCAAGCCGCATATACTTTTTACAAACAGGCGGGAAGCAGGTGAGTTCTATGAAGGAGGATGAGGAGTTTTTTACCTTCCGAGAGTTGATGAAGAGGGATGATGATCTTCTGACTGCTTCAATGGAGGACTACCTGGAGATGGTCTATCGACTGTCCCGGGAAAGTGGATTCACCAGGGTAAACGAACTGGCCTCGTCCCTCAATGTCCAGCCGCCATCGGTGAGCAAGATGATTCAGAAACTTGCTGAACAGGGAATGGTGAATTATGAGAAGTACGGTTATATAACATTGACCCGCAAAGGCAAAAAATTGGGGAAAGAATTGCTGTATCGTCATCAGGTGGTGGAGGATTTCTTAAGGCTCCTGGGGGTCTCGGAGGGACTTCTGGAGCAGACGGAAAAAATAGAACATACCCTTCACCCGCCGACTCTAAAGGAACTCGCCCGATTGGTGAGGTTTTTCAAGGAACGCCCGGAACTAGTCTCGGATTACCGGAACACTGAGTAGGTGGTTGGGGAAGTGTTAAGACATAGGTAACATTACGTGAAAAACGACAGAAAACTACTGCTTTTCATGGGAATTGCCACACTTGCGGGGGGTTATTGATGAGGCCAAGCGAGCCTCCCGGTTACATGTCGCTTATTACCTTGTTTACCTTGGCTTTGAAATCAGCTGGTGATGAATATGTTGCTTTCCGTGCTTCCTTTTCCAGCTGTCGCAGTTGTTGGAACAGTTTTTTGTCACTGCTGAGGTAGACGTGAAATCCCGGGTTAGCCGACTTAACCCGCTGTCGGGCCTGGTCCCGGATGGATTTGATCCGCAGGCGGTTGAAACCACTGACTTTTATGGCTACGGCAATGTCCTGATCCACAACTGCCGCAGTACAGTCTTCAATTTCTTCGGCTTTTGCTGCCGTGGCTTTTACCTTTGCCGCTCTTTGGGGATCAATAGATATCTGCTGATTGGCCTGGGGTCTGTGTTCTGGCCGCGGTTTTATGGGCACAGAGGTCTGTCCGCAGCCTGCCAGCATCAGGATTATGCATATTACCGTCAATATGGATACGATTCTTGCCATTGCTAACCCCTCTTTATCCCTTTGATTTGAAAAACAGGGAAGCTATAAAGCCAAAGATAATGGCTGATGAAATACCGGCACTGGTTACCTCAAATATCCCGGTCAGGATTCCCACCAGTCCAGTACGTTCGGCCTCCGTCAATGCGCCGTGCAACAGGGAGTTGCCAAAGCTGGTTATCGGGACGGTAGCCCCTGCACCGGCAAATTCAATCAGGGGTTCGTAGAGACCAAAACCGCCCAGAACGGCTCCAGAGACCACCAGGATGCTCATGACATGAGATGGGGTCAGCATAGCTACATCGAGCATCAGCTGGCCTATGACACAGATTAATCCGCCCACCACAAAGGCCCAGAAATATGTTTCCAAAAGAATCACTCCCCGTGGTCGATTTCAATGGCTACCGCATGGGCAATACAGGGGATAGAGTCCTTCTGCTGGTATGAGAGCGGGGACAGGAGGGCCCCGGTTGCCACTACCAGTATTCGATCCAACTCACCTTTCTTCATGCGGTTGATTAGGTGCCCATAGGTGACGATGGCTGAACAACCGCAACCGCTGCCCCCGGCAATTACGGGCTGATCTTCACTGTAAATCAGGATTCCGCAATCGGTGAAACGGTCGTCAGGGATTTTTATCCCATGTTTCTTTAACAGATCCCGGGCGATCCCATGGCCTACCCGGCCCAGGTCTCCGGTGGCAATAAGGTCATAGTGGTCAGTATCGAGATCGAGGTCGCGGAAATGCGCGGTAATGGTGTTCACGGCGGCTGGTGCCATGGCACTGCCCATGTTAAAGGGATCCGATATCCCCATGTCGATCACCCGCCCGATGGTGGCCGACGTGGTCCGGGGGCCCTGGCCCTGACTGCTCAGCAGTGCGGCTCCGGCTCCGGTAACTGTCCACTGGGCGGTGGGAGGCTTTTGCCCCCCATATTCAGTGGGGTAACGGAATTGTTTTTCTACGGTGGCATTGTGGCTTACGGCCGCGCACATCACATGCCGGGCGGAGCCGCTGCTCACAATCAGCGAACCCAGGGCAAGTGATTCCATGCTGGTTGAGCAGGCCCCGAAAAGGCCGAGAAATGGAACAGCAAGGGTGCGAGCGGCAAAGCTGCTGGGGGTTATCTGGTTTACCAGGTCGCCGCTTAAGAAAAACTGGATATCTTCCTTCTGGATACCGGCCTTTGATGTGGCCTTTTCACAGGCTTCCTCCAGCATTTTCCTTTCCGCTTTTTCGAAGCTCTCCTGTCCCAGCCAGAGGTCTCCGTGCAGGAGATCGAAATCGCGGGCCAGCGGGCCCTGACCCTCAGTAGGTCCAGCAACTGTTCCCGTGGAAACGATCACCGGTTTTTGGTTAAAGACCCAGGTCTGGTGTCCCTTAAGCACTTTAGCCCCCTCCCAGCATGGTAATAATGGTCTTGATCAGGGCCACCACGAACGCCGCGAAAACACCAAACACTATGACCGAACCGGCGAGCTTGAACATATTGCTTCCTACTCCCAGGACATAACCCTCGGTGCGGTGTTCAATAGCTGCGGAGGCGATGGAATTGGCAAACCCGGTCACCGGAACCGCAGTACCGGCACCAGCCCACTGTCCGAAATGATCATACACCCCGGCACTGGTCAGAATCACCGAGATAAGGATCAAAACAGCGACCGTGGGACTGCCGGCGGTTTTTTCGGTAAAATCAAAGTTCCAAATAAAAAAGTCCTGGATAAACTGACCCAGGAGACAAATGCTCCCACCCACAAAAAAGGCTTTCACACAGTTGAACAGTACCGAACGTTTGGGTTCCCGGGCCTGGGCAAAGTCCTGGTATTCCTGTTGGGTGGGAGTCAGCTTTTTTTTGGCTTTCTCAGACATCTTGTGGCCTCCTTACGTGGCGCTGCTTTCCGGGCGTTTGGAACAGATTACCTTGCCAGAAGTGGTTCCAGGTCTTTAATAATATTATGTAAAGTGTGGGCGTTTTCCCCGTACATGGTCCGGGCTTTGGCGTCTCTGGTTGCCAGGGCATACACCTCACAGTCGGCCTGACATTTTTTCAGGGTAGCCAGAGTCATCTCCCTGGTTGTGGGTTTGGGAATTTGGATGGCATCATCATAAAGGTCGAGGTAAAGCTGACCGGTTGCATCCGCCTGGGCGATAAAGATGTTCTCGACTGCCACCCCGGCCTTATTGATCTCGGTCAACAGCCAGTTGCGGTTGAGGCCCATGGCGGTAAGGGCTTCATCCATTATATTGCCATCCAGGATTACCGTCTGGGGTACACTTTCCTCGGCAACCTTTATCCCCATAGTTTTGGGGGTTAGTGTCTGTTGCTCTTTTTTAAGCAGCACATTTACATCACCGGTTGGTTCGAGCACCGCAAATTCCACATCAGCGAAGTTGAAGACGTTTTTTTGACGCAACATCCCCAAAAAATCTTCGGGAGTCAGGCGGGATTCCAACAGTTTATCGTCCAGAACCCGGCCATGGTTTACCAGAACCGTTTCTTTGCCTTGATACAGATCCCGGACCATCTTGAATTTCAAGGAAAGCGCGTAGAGTGCGACTGGTAACACGATCCAGACACCCAGCGATATCAGCCCATTTATCAGATCCGGAGTTATATCCAGTGACAACGCGGCTGCCATAACTCCGATGGCGATTACGACCGTCAGGTCAAAAAGGGCCAGACGGGAAATGGCCCGTTTGCCCAGTTGGCGGACCATAAACCACAACAGAAAGAATACCCCGGCGGAGCGAGCTATTATTATCAACCATTCCGGCATAGTATTTCCCCTTATAGATAATCAGAAGCCTTTGTACTGTGGTTCCTGATACTCCAATTCACCAATGCGCTGCTCCATCTTGTTGATGATAACGCTCAGCTTTTCGGAGTCTGATGCGAGGAGTTTTTGTGTAGCTGGTATTTTTTCAATGGATGCCATGCCTTCCAGGGTTGCTCTTACCCCCTTGAGACTGGCAACGGTTTGCTTAACCTGTGAAGCTACGGTCATTTTCACATCACCTGTAAACCTTATCCTTCCAATATTGTGCTTAACATGCCCGCGTTATATTCCTGTAATGTGAGAGGGGAGACAGGAGTGACAGGGGGACGGTCCCCATGCCCGGGACCGTCCCCCTGTCTCCCTGTCGCCTTAGAATCCCTTGTATTGAGGCTCCTGGGTTTCGATTTCCTGAATTCTTGGTTCCAGGGTGTCAATGATGCTCTTGGTCTGTTGTGCGGCGTTGGTGAAAAGCTGTTTGGCCCGCTGGTTCTGAGTCTCCAGGGCAAATGATTCCAGGCTGGCCTGAGCACTCTTTAAACTCGACAGGGTTTGCTTAATCTGGCTGGATACTGTCATCTGAAATGCACCTCCCTGAAAAGATTGGGTTGGTTAAGGTTAGCGTATCCTCTGGAAAAGAATCTATTCGCCCATCACTAAGGCCGGGTTTTCACGGCCACTGGGAGGCATAATAGTTAACGGAATACATCACAGGCCAAATTTCCATAAATGTGGCCGGAATATACTGGAGGTGGAGCAATGAGTTTCAAGCTGCCAGTCTATCAGCCGCCTGATTTCAGTAATTCACAGTTTGACGGGTGTCCTGATATTAAGGCCGAACCGGTGGTTAAAAAGGGGATTGCACCCGAGAATTTTCACGCCACCACCATCTTTCCTGAGTACTTTCGGATTAATGGTCACTGGATCCTGGCCGAGGATTCCCGTATGGACTGCGTGGTGGTGGTCAAAGGGGATTCAGAGCTAACAGTCAAGGAGTTTCGTAATCTTGACGTGGGTGATATGGTGGTCACCGGGCGGACTGAGGACGGCAGCGAAGGAATCTATGTTCATACCAAGGGCTTCGAAGCTGAAGACCAGGCCAGGGACGCCTTTTCCTTCCGGCAGAGCAGGTCAAGGGAGACCTCCTATTCCAGGGACTACGACACCTTGTATGAACTCCTGCGGTTTGAGAAAGAGAATGGCTATATCCTCTGGGTGATGGGGCCGGCGGCGGTGTTTGATTCTGATTCCCGGAGGGCAATGGTCTCCCTCATCAGCCATGGCTATGTGGATGTCATCCTGGGAGGGAATGCGGTAGCGACTCATGACCTGGAAGCGGCGCTTTTCAAGACGGCCCTGGGTCAGGATATCTACACCTTGGACCCGGTGCCGAACGGTCATTATCATCATCTGGATGCCATAAATATGGCCCGGACTTATGGAAGCATTGAGAAACTGGTGGCCGAACGGCGTTTGGGAGACGGAATCGTAAAGGCCTGCCTCAGGGACAAGATCCCCCTGGTTCTGGCCGGTTCAATCAGGGATGACGGTCCGCTGCCCGGGGTCATTGCCGATGTTTACGAAGCCCAGAATGCCATGCGTGAGCATACCAGGAAAGCGACCACTATCATAGCACTGGCCACCCAGCTGCACTCCATTGCTACTGGAAATCTGACTCCTTCATTCCGGGTGGCTAACGGCATCATCAGGCCTCTCTACATCTACAGTGTTGATGTATCAGAGTTTGCAGTCAACAAGTTAAAGGACAGGGGTACCCTGCAGGTAACCTCAATTGTGACCAATGTCCAGGATTTCCTGGTTAATCTGGAACGGAACCTCATATAACTGTAATCCGAACAGCGGCCCGGCCGTTAACGCCCTGAACCAGGAAAACCGGGGTCCCATAATTTCAGAAAACCCCGGTTCTTCATTCTTGGGTCTGGAGATGTACTATTATTTTCTGAGCATCTCTACCGAGGAGATGACCTCATAAAAGTTCATGCTTGANNAGCCAAATTTACCGATGATTTTCATAAACTCCGCAACATGCGGTCTTGACGCATGGTACTCCAAAGCATCCCGGTCCTTGTATGTTTCATAGAACAGGAATTTTCCCGGGTCATCTTTGGCCCGGTGCAGTGTGTAGGTTACCAATCCCTCCTCCGGTGCCGCTTTTTCCACCATCGCCAGGAGCATCTCCTCGAGTTCTTTTTCCATTCCCGGCTTCGCTTGCAGTGTGCCGATATTAATGATCATTTTGGTGTCCTCCAATGCTTTATTATTCTGAGCATACCATTTGTTTGAGTAAAACTGTTTTTCACGTATTAATTATTATTTGCGAATACTACCGGGCAAAAACAGAGAGCAGTCACAATTCCTTATTCCTCTACGTCTAACCATCTTAACGAGTTGCTGCTACAACTCCGCTATGGCCTTCATCAGTTCATCCAGGTTGGTGGTTTGAAAAACCTTATCGCAGTATTTGCGGTAATCGTTCATGCTGCTGTCGCCGGTGTTCCACTCGTTGACCGTCTCCGGGTTGAACCAGTAAACCCGCTTGACCCGTTCCTGAATCTTTTTCAGAACCTGGGGTTCGGTAGGGTACCAGTTGGAGCGGGCGTCACCAAAGATAAGTACATAGCTCTTATGTGAAAGAGCCTGCCCGTAACGTTCATAGAAGGTGACCAGAGAGCCGCCATAATCGGTACGGCCCGATTGACCCGTAACCTTGGTATCATACAGTACCTGGGCTCGCAGGTTATAAGGCTGTTCCTTCCTCATAATTGCCGTGACTTCCTCGGTTTCCCCGATAAATGCAAAACAGCGTACCTGGCGGAAGTACTTTTCCAGTGAATAGACCAGGGCCAGAGAAAAGGCACTGAAGTGCAGACAGGAAAGAGAAACATCACAGAGAGCAAAGATAACCGGTTTTTGCCGGACTCGCTTCTTTACAAAGATTTCGGCGGGGACCCCTCCCGTGGCCATGCTCTGGCGGAGGGTACGGCGATGGTCAAGAGTGCCGCTTTCCTCGCGGCGCCTTTTAATTACCATTCGTGATACCAGCCGTTTGGCCAGCAATGGTATCATGCTTTCCATGCGTTTAAGGTCCTGAGGAGTTATGGTGTAAAAGTCCTGAGACAGCGGGTCTTTCCATTCCCAGGCTGGAGCCCTGGTTGACTTCCCCGGCCGTCTGGTTTTTCCTGATTGTCCCGATTCCCCGGAGGCGTCCCTTCCGTCTCCGTGACCTTTCCGGTTGGCCGGCAACTCGGGCATCATCATATCCCGCAGTGATCCCAGACGTTTGGCCGGATTGGCAGGGGTCGGGTGAAAATTCCTCATATATATCTCCTCAAAGAGCGGCAGCAAGGCAGATTCCTTGAGCAGGGTACTTAACAGCGACGCATGGAAGACAGGCTCGTGTGACCAGTCAATCAGAGACAGGGCACGATAACAGTCCTCCAATTGGCCGGAGTTAACCTGAATCCCGCTGCTGCGAAGGTCCTTGATAAAGGCCTGAATCCTTCCGAATATGCTTTCCATGATGCTCACCTACTGGACCATAGTGGAGACCCGGGGAGGAGGTCCTGGGATTCTGGCTTTGGCCCGGTCAATATCCTCCTGGTACTTCAGCAGTACATTAAGCGTCTGCACGATGGTCTCCCGATCAAGTTCGGTAATCCCCATCGTTACCAGGGCCAGGGCCCAGTCAATACTCTCCGCTATACTGGGGCTTTTCTTCAGTTCCAGTTTTCTGATGTCCCGCAGGGATTCGGAAAGCTGCCGGGCCAGATTCTGTTCCAGGTGGGGAACCTTCAGCCGGAGAATCGACTCTTCCATCGCCGGAGAGGGGAAATCCAGGTAGAGATACAGACAGCGGCGTTTTAACGCCTCTGATAATTCCCGGGTGGCGTTGGAAGTCAGAAATACAAAGGGGATGTGGCGAGCCTTAATGGTCCCCAGCTCCGGGAGGGTGATCTGGAATTCTGACAGGAGCTCCAAAAGCATGGCCTCAAACTCAAAATCCACCTTATCGATCTCATCGATCAGCAGACAACTCTGTTCCTCAGAAGTTATAACCTGCAGGAGCGGGCGGGTAAGAAGGAACTCCTCAGAGAAGATCTGCTTTTCAACTTCCGTCACGTCCAGGGACCGGTTGGAAACTGCTTGGATATGCAGGAGCTGCTTCTTGTAGTTCCATTCATACATGGCCTTAGCCTCATCAATGCCCTCGTAGCACTGCAGCCTCACCAGGGGAAGACCCTTCATGCGGGAAAATGCCTGGGCAATCGAGGTCTTGCCGACCCCGGCCGGACCCTCCACCAGGACCGGTTTGGCCAGGGCCTGGGCCAAGAACAGCACCGTGGCTGCATTGTCGTCACAGATATAACCGGCATCGAACATTCCCTGCTTGATAATATGTAATTCTCTTAACACCCGGCGCTACCCCCTTCCGACAGTGATTTCAACCATTCGAGCTTTAGCTCCTCCGACATTATACCGTAATCAATTATCGCCATACGAAAGCGTTCGACCCCTTTTCGGATCATGCTCTGCCGGGCCGTCCGGTAGCGCTCCAGTCTCTGGCGTGACAAGGCCATTTGTTTATTGATCAATTGTTGGATCTGTGTGGCATCCAGGTACTTAAAGTAATTGCATCTCTCCAGAAAAGGGTATTGATAAAAGAAGTCAAACTTGACTTCATCCTCATCATCGTTGGCTGTTAGCCAGTCGAGGAATTCCTGCCTGCCGGACTCGGTGAGATGAATTACCTTACGATGAGGCTGGCTGGCGGTATCTGTTTCGCGGGTTATGAGGCCTTCCGCTTCCAGCTTCTTAAGGGTGGAATAGAAAAGACCCTCATTGATTTCGGGATCGGCCGGGTAGAAATCCTGGTGAACTTCCTTCATAATCTGGTAACCATGAGCATTGAATTCCAACAGATAGCCTAACAACATCTGCTTAAATGCCAGAACCACCAACTCCTCCCTAAAGCGCACATCATACCTTAACTATAAGGTAGGAAATAAATATAGGCAAGGGGAACTATCCATTATACAATAGTTACTGTAAGTACTATAATATAAGTTTACAATTTGAGGGAACGAGGAGGTATAACCATGAAAAAGCCGATCATAATCACTGCGGTTGTGCTCATCATTCTGGCACTAATCATGGGTGGCAGTTACAACAGACTGGTAGCCTTAAATGAATCGGTAGACGCCAAATGGGGTCAGGTGGAGAATAATCTGCAGCGGCGCGCTGATCTCATCCCGAACCTGGTAGCTACGGTAAAAGGTTACGCCGCACATGAGGAAGATATCATGAACGAGATAGCCGATGCCCGCAGTCGTCTGGTCGGATCCGGAAGTGTAGCGGAGAAGGCGGCGGCGGATGCAGAATTAAACAGTGCCCTGTCGCGCCTGTTGGTAGTGGTGGAAAACTACCCCAATCTCAAAGCTGATGCCAACTTCCGGCAGTTGCAGGATGAGCTGGCCGGTACTGAGAATCGTATCGCCACCTCACGTCGAGATTATAATGAAGCGGTTCGGGTTTGGAATGCCAGGGTGAAAAGTTTTCCCACGGTGATATGGGCCAGGATGTTCGGATTCTCGGATCGGGAGTACTTTGAAGCCGACGAATCCGCAAAGAAGGCTCCCCAGGTTGAAGTCTAGTGATGATTATTAATATGATAAGCGGAACCATCAGCCAGAATAGAGCAGTTTTGAGAGCCGTGGCGCGAGCCACTTTATCACTCATATTAGCAATTTCCCTGCTCATGGGCTCAGTGGGGACGGTTATGGCCGCCATTCCCCGGCCCACATCCGAATTCTACGTTCTGGACCAGGCCCAGGTTCTGCAGACTGAAACCAGGTCCCGTATTATAAATACCAGCGCCCAACTGGCAGAGAAAACCGGGGCNNCTGAACAGCCTGGAGGACGAGCCGCTGGAGGAAGTCTCCCTGGGAATCCTCCGCGAGTGGGGACTGGGGGACAAAGAAAAAAATAACGGGGTTTTAATCCTGGTGGTGCCAGCGGAAAGGCAGTCGCGCATTGAGGTGGGTTATGGGCTGGAGGGAGCCCTGCCCGACGGCAAGACCGGACGCATTCAGGACGAGCATATGATTCCCGCTTTCCGGCAGGGGGACTACGACCGTGGAATTATCCAGGGCTATCAGGCCATCATCAGTGAGATAGAGCAGGAGTACGGGGTAGAGGTAGGTGATAACGGGGAATATCAGGCTGACTCCCGGAGCAATCAGGGTGACTCATTACCTCCCTGGGCGATTGTGTTACTAGTAATTGGGGCCTTTATTCTCCTCTATCTGGATAACCGTTTTCTGGGCGGTTTTTTAACCGGTATGCTCTTCAGTATGCTTCTGCGCGGAAGAGGCGGCGGCGGCGGAGGTTTCGGCGGCGGTGGTGGCTTTGGCGGCGGCGGTGGCTCCGGTGGAGGTGGAGGCAGCAGCCGCGGCTGGTAACCATGGAAACCGAGGTAGCTAGTACCGGTTCAATATTTTCCCATTTTCAATTTATCTCAGGCAAAGAGCAAATGCGGATTTAATATCCGGATCCAATATTCGGTGAATTTAGTTATAAAAGTGGTTGCTAGAACGCGACAATTCTATTGTTATAATAATGTACTATGGACATTGTTGAGTGGGTATGGAGGAACTTTCAGGTGGCTCCGAAGAACCAATATTTTGTTGTGGGTTGAATTTAGATTATGCATGTTGTCCGTGTTTGACCGTAAACTGACCGAATAGCAGCAAACAAAATTTCATAATAATCCTGGCTGGAGAAGAAACCTCAATGGTGGCTTTAAAAAGACCAGTGTTCGTACGAATGACCCGTAAAGGCTTTTAAGAACATTGGCTTTTTTGTTTTGGAGGATTCATGCTTAGATAGCCGCCTGCTTATTATGTAGCAGGGCAGCCCTTTTTATGAATTCATTCCATTAGTATTCCAGGTAATGCAGATATGGGTTATGAAAAGGAAGTGGCTACCGGCAAAGGATAACTATTGACTTCATAACAGTAACTCGGGGTACTAATGAAATCAATGCGCGTATTGGCAGGATTTTACGCTGACAACGGTCGCTAAATAATCTATAATCAGGGTTAAACCCCCAATGGATTTTTATGGAATGCAGGTATACATAAGTTACCAAGTATTATGGCAATTGTAAACAATGTGTGTTGCATTTGTCCGTTGCTGTCCTTTATCCGATTCTTTTTGCACATTGGTCGGAACGGGCCCTAAGTTAATTATTTCGGGTTATTTGGACCACCTTTTAAGTAGGGGGAAGAATTGTGACCAGTGGCAGAAGTCATGAGGAAAGACAGGACGCGTACAATACTGCCAAATCGATTGGTAATTACCTCAACATGTATTTTGAGAAAGGCGAAGGGGTACGGCTCGGTGAAAGCTGTGTTGTAAGTCTCAAAGCACATGAGGTAGGTGCAGTTCTAAAAGGGCACGTCAAGATTTTCACTAATCAGGATGCCGGTCAGACCCTGTTGGAATACATTGACCCGAATAAGGTGGTCAACCTTAATGTTTTCCACAAGCCGGGGATACTTGATCCATGTGCGGTTGCACTCAAGATCTGGTCGGCCATAGAAGACTATATCACCCTGGAGATCCCCAGACTTACCGCTGCTGATGATGAGAAACTGGAATACATAACTGACTATGCCATGAAGCTTCAGGTATCCACCAGAGGAGGCAAGGGTCTGGTGTGGGATCTGGTTTCCGGCAAGGTCATGCCGATTGAAGCCCCACAACGTGGAAGCAATTATGTGCAGGTGTTAGGCAAATTATCGAGTGACAAGTACGGCTTGATTCTGCCGATTGCTGAAGCAGTAGAGGAAGCCATTGCCGAAGCGGGCCTTGAACTGGGTAAGGTCAAACGCATTTCGCATATTATGGCCAAACCGAAAGAGAAACAGGAAGGCGGCGCGAGCATCCCCAT
>DCTH01000242.1:15476-35135 GCA_002329495.1 Syntrophothermus sp. UBA1445
ACTGGCCGAGAAATTCGGCAGCGTAGAGGATCTGGAGGACTTTGTTGAGACCTTCTCCACCAAGCTGTTTAAGCGGAAGGCGCAAAACGATCAGAAACGTAAATGGGGCGATCTTGACGAGCATACCGAACAGTTGAAAGAACTGGGTTTGGTTAAGGATAGTTGGTTGGGACCGGTTTTAACAAAAGACGGTAAGGAACTGCAGCAGTATCTGATCAAACATAAATGTGAGTTGGAAGCGGAGATGCGCCGCAAGATAAGGCAGGCCCCGGGCAGTTCAGGGCGCTACCAGAAAATGGGTGCTAGTTCACAGAAGATGTCCAGCCTGGAATTTGTCAACCGAAATAAAACCATCAGGCTGAACACCCGTTCCTGGACCGGGGATTTAGCAGTTCCCGAGACGGTTATTCAGGCCAGGAAAAACAGTCTGATAAGGAACGACGGAAGGTTAAAGATCTCCAAGGATGACCTTTTTATCTACCGGAAGCGTTCTTATGTGCCAGTGGATATCTGCCTCCTGATCGATGCCAGCGGAAGCATGTCCGGCGAAAAGCGACAGGCGGCCTGCTACCTGGCGGAACACCTGCTGCTTACCGGAAAAGAAAAGGTTGCGGTGGTTACCTTCCAGGAAATGAGATCCAATGTCGTGGTTTCGTTTACCAGGCGTCAGCAGGACTTGATTCGCGGATTGAAACGTATCAGGACCGGAGGTATGACTCCTTTGGCCGATGGGATAGTAACTGCTGTTGACCTGATATTGTCTTCCCGGGTTCATAACCCAACCCTGGTTTTAATAACCGATGGTCTGCCAAACTATCCCTTGTGGAGTTTTGATCCTGAGAAGGACGCCCTGGAAGCAGCTGCCCGTATAGCAAAGAACAAGATCAGACTGCTCTGCATTGGGGTTGAAGCTAACCGTAGATTCCTGGAGAGGCTTTCAGAGGTTGGTCACGGAAAGTTATTTGTAGTTGACGACCTTAATCGCAGCAATTTAATCAATATTGTCAAACATGAAAAGCGCCTCATGAATCTTACCGAGAAATCTTCAGTGATTGTTAAATGATTCTATCAGTTTGAACTGAAATTCAAGGACGGAATGCTTCACGGGCAAATGGAAGATGCCAGGCAGGTTTTGTAAGTGAAAAAAAGAATACTTGCATCGATTGAGGCACGACGTAATATCATTAATAATTGTTAATCCACGGTTTCTGTCCTATAGGTAACCTTTTGGTTATCCTGAGGGGGTTAATATGCGCAGGGTGAGTTTAGAGTTTGTGGAACCCGGAATGAAGGTTGGACGCACCATCTACAATGTTGATGGCCGCCCTCTCCTGGTTTCGGGAATGGTGTTGAACGAAAATTATATACAGCGACTGAGAGATTACGGAATCGGATCTCTTATAATAAAGGACGATATGTTCGAGGAGCTTGAAGAACCGCCGGATATAATCTCGGAGCAGACTCGATTGGAATCAGTGAAGACCGTAAAAGAGGTCTTCAGAAATTTTGAGAACAAGAAACGGATTGACCTTAAAAGCGTTCAAAAGACGGTTAACATTCTAATAGACGATGTGTTGAGCAATCGTGAACTCCTGATCAATTTCTCTGACATCAGGACTTATGATGATTATATATTTTCTCATTCGGTTCAGGTGTGCGTGCTTTCGATAATAACCGGACTGTCAATGGGGCTTGACCAGTTAAAACTGAAGGAGTTGGGTACCGGGGCCTTGATACATGACATCGGCAAGACCCGCCTGGAAAAGGAGCTTCTGAATAAACCGGGCCAACTGACTCCTGAAGAATTCAATGAGATCAAGCGCCATTCCGAACATGGATTTGAGATTCTACGTGCCAACCGCGAGATATCATTGCTTTCTGCCCACATAGCCTTCCAGCATCATGAGCGCTGGGATGGCAAGGGTTACCCGCGCGGCCTGCGCGGGGAAGAGATACATCTTTATTCCCGCATAGTATCGGTAGCTGATGTTTTCGACGCGCTGGTCGCCGATAGACCCTACCGTAAAGCGTTCTCCACCAACCAGGCCATTTCACTGATGCGCCGTATGTCCGGAACTCAGTTTGAGCCTAATATCCTGGAACTCCTGATGACCAACATCGCTGAATTTCCAATTGGAAGTGTGGTAACGCTCAGTTCAGGGGAGATAGGCGTGGTCGTGGATACCAATAAAGAAATGCCCACTCAGCCGGTGGTAAGGGTGGTATTTAACAAGCGTTGGAAGCCTCTGACCACGGTACGGGAAATCGACCTGATCAAGGATAATACAGTTCATATCAGCAGAATACTTACCGAAGAGGAGGTCTCGCAGCTGTTTAAGGGCGTTTTGTCTGTTAAACGCACTGCGACCACCAGCTGATGAGATCCAATTAAGCAGGTTGTAAAATCATGGAAGTTGCAGAACTGTTTTTAACTGCATTCATTGTCGGACTCTCCGGGGCCATGATGCCCGGCCCCTTGCTGACTGTCACCATCGGGGAGAGTGCCCGCCATGGGACGGTGGCAGCCCCGCTTATCGTACTGGGGCATATCCTTCTGGAACTCCTATTGGTATTGGCATTGGTGATGGGCCTGGCTGGGGCATTAAGTGCTGGACTTCCTCAGTGGGTGGCAATATTTGGCGGAATTTTTATGCTTTGGATGGGCTGGGCAATGGTCAAGGACGTATTTTATGGACGGGTATCTTTGCCCTCAACAGGGGTTACCGCCCCAAGCGATACTGCGAATACTGCTTCGGTTGCGGGCAATTATAAACCCGATTGGGTCAAACTCCGGCTGGTTTTCACCGGAATTCTAATAAGCCTGGCCAACCCCTATTGGATTATATGGTGGGCTACGGTTGGTCTGGGATACATTACTATTGCCATAAAGTCAGGTTCGATGGGACTGGTCTCATTTTTTACGGGACACGCCTTCTCAGATATTCTCTGGTACGTTATAATCGGTTTGGTAGTGTCAGGTGGACGACGCTTCCTCAATAACACCGTATACCGAGGCATCCTGGTGGTCTGTGGCTTCTTTTTATTCGGGATGGGAGGTTATTTTATATACTATGGCGTATTTTAGATAAAAAGGGTACAGGTTCGACCTGGAAAAGCCGGCCTCGAGGTGTACCATATGAGACAAAATAGTACCGCGATTGTGTCATTGAGACACAATCTGTTTAAGGTTAATACATGCGAACTATATCCGTTTAAACCTGGTTCGTAGGCTGATTTTCTGGTTAGGTCTGATTACTCCAGGAGTTTTCACAAACAATGGATGTACAACCTAAGTTGGCACAGCATTTGCATTCCTAAAAGGTTGGTGGAGGCTCTTTACAGATACTCTGGTTCAGTGGAATCGCCAATTTTCCGGAAATCTGTGACAATCATAAAAAAATTTGAAGATTCCAACTATACTTGTGTTATTATTATAAGAGCCTATCCAATATGTAACTAGACTTCATTGCAAAGGGGGGGATGCTCGACAGACAAAGTTTTTGGTCGTGGCCCCATTTTATGCATAATGCTGGACTTAACGAATACAATTCAGTAAGTCAAGTATTTGATGGTCGGGGACAATGGCTGGAGTTTTCTGTAGGCATGTCAAAATCTTTTAAAATGAAGGGGAGGGTGTAAGTTGGATCAGGCAGCAAAAATTGCGTTTAAGGCTCATCTCATTTTGGGACTCATTATCGCCACAGTAGTTTGTATCGGTGTTTTCGTGTTGGGAGCACTAGGAATTCACGCTACTTGGCCGGCATTCTTTGTAATGATTTCTTTCTTTATAACCGGCGCGGATATTAAGAACCTGCCCAGTATCTTCATTGGAGCAATTTTCGGTCTAGTGGTCGCAATTCTCCTTGTTACTGCTCTTACTCCGCTTGGTGCTGCGATCGGCGAACTGCCGGCAACACTGTTACTGGTCTGGATAGTGATCTTCATAATCGCCGGTTTCGGAACCGTGGTTCCACAGGCATGTAACAACTTTGCATTCACTTATTTTACCATTGCCCTGATTGAAATCCCGGTTATCGCAGAAAAGGCTGTTGGAGAAGCTTTGAAGTCTGGTATGACCGATCCGGCAGCGATAGCAGCAGCAGCGTCATCAGCTGTAATGAGCAATACACTGACCTGGGGTCTCACCGCAATCCTGGGTGGCGGATGTATTCTGGGTGCCATCATCCTGTTAATCACCCTTGCTCGCAAGGCTGGTATCCTGCCCCCGGCAGAAGCAGCACACTGATAACGTTAAATTAATAAACTTAAGAATAACCTTAAGAGAAAAAACAGGGGAGAGGCTCCCCTGTTTTTTCGTCTATTATGCGCATTTCTTCGACAACCTTGGAAAAATTTAAGATGATTAGAAGGTTTTTTTGCAACGAATCTTGAATTACAAGAATGCGGAATACTATTCGTAGTAAAAACTATGCGAAAAGGAGAGTGTATGGAATGCGTTTGAAAGACAAAGTAGCTATCGTCACAGGAGGAGCGAACGGAATAGGCGAAGGAGTAGCCATCAAGTTTGCTCAGGAAGGCGCAAAAGTAGTCATTGGTGACCTCAAAGAGGACGAGGTTAAAGCAGCAGAACAGAAGATCAAGGACATGGGCGGAACTGCGCTCGGCGTGGTATGTAACGTAGCGAACAAAGCATCGGTGGATGCAATGGTACAAAAAGCCGTTGAGGCCTTCGGGACCGTCGACATCCTGATAAACAACGCCGGAATCACCCGCGATGCTATATTCCACAAAATGACCGAAGAGCAGTGGGACCAGGTATTTGATGTTAACCTGAAAGGTGTTTTCTATTGCTGCAAAGCGGTTGTGCCGATTATGAGGGACAAGGGCTACGGCAAGATCGTAAACATATCCTCCGTCAGCCGTTTTGGAAACCCGGGTCAGGCCAACTACGCAGCTACCAAAGCCGGATTGGTTGGTTTTACCAGAAACATGGCCAAAGAACTGGGACCCAAGGGTATCACAGTTAACGCGGTTGCTCCCGGATCGGTTGAGACCGCTATGTTCCTGGCAGTTCCTGAGAAGATCAGAGCAATATCTGCTAAAGCCAATGCTCTGCAAAGACCTGGAACAATCGAGGAACTGGCTTATTCCATTCTCTTCTTTGCCAGTGATGAGTCTGCCTATGTAACCGGCCAGTGCTTGCAGGTTGACGGCGGAATGATGATGCCCTAACCTAAGAAATTAGCCAAAAACGGGCCGCTGATTCAGTGGCCCGTTCGGCTTTTTCTGAACCAAATTTGCAGAGAGTGCCACCTATTGCTGTAATCGAATTAATGCGTTGACCCACACGCAACGGTTCAATTACATACCGATTTGGTAATAAACGAAGATGAAGAGGGTATCGTATTAAAACTATTATGGCATCGAAGGAGTGAATGGAATGGATTACGATTTTAAGGTACTCTTATTCGAAAAAGAAGATGGTCTTGCAACCATTACTATCAATCGTCCCAAAGTACTCAACGCATTAAATGATCAGGTCTTCAAAGAATTAAAACAGGTATTTGAAATGATGGAGGATGATGGCGAGGTTAAAGTTGCCGTTATAATCGGCGCCGGAGACAAGGCCTTTGTGGCAGGTGCCGATATTGGCCAGATGGCAGATTATACCTTCCTGCAGGCACGTGATTTGTCCTATCAGAGTTATAAGGCTCAGCAGGCTATCGCCCACTTTTCCAAACCAACTATTGCGGCTGTAAATGGCTTTGCCTTTGGCGGCGGCTGTGAAATAGCCATGTGCTGTGATATAAGAATTGCGTCTGAAAACGCATCATTCGGGCAGGCCGAGATCAACCTGGGGATTATTCCAGGAGGCGGCGGCACTCAGAGATTGCCCCGACTGGTAGGTATGGGGATAGCCAAGGAAATGATATTTACCGGGAAACCCATCGACGCCAAAAGGGCTTATGAAATCGGCCTGGTAAACCGGGTGGTACCTCATGAAGAACTGATGAACGAAGTTAAGAAAATGGCCAAGACACTTATGTCCAAATCACCGGTTACCTTAAAATTTGCGAAGACGGCCATGGACCTGGGGATTGAGACTGACCTGGAAACCGGGTTGCAGATTGAAAGAGAACTATTTGCTGAGTGTTTTGCCACTGAAGATATGCATGAAGGTTTGAATGCCTTCCTCGAGAAGAGAAAACCTAATTTCCAAGGCAAATAGACCAAAACCTGCAATTGATTAAAGTCAAATTTTAAGCCGGATGTAATTTAGCATCCGGCTTAATTACGGCGAAAGTAAACCAGCCAAAGCCTTGATTTTGTGGTATTTGATACATCTGCACTAACCAGAATGCCAAACGGTTGCTGTGGGCTAATGCACGGTTAATTCCCTGTTTAGTCATCCGGATACCAAAATAAAACAGAAATAAGAACCCGGGCAGTCCTGAGATTTTTCTCTGGCGGTATTAGTTGCAGGCTTATTTTATCGAATACTTCTTTAGCTTGCGAAATATCGTCGCTCGGGACATTCCCAGCTCTTTGGCCGCCAATTCCCGGTTGCCATGGTTTTTCTGGAGAGCGTTGATAATCATCTGTTTTTCAATGGCATCCGTATTGAGGTCCTTTCTCCGGGGAACCGGGGACTTAATGGTGTCCCTTCTTAAATCCGCCGGGAGCGCATCCAATGTCAGCACATTTCCACTTTCAATGTTCACGGCTCGTTCCAATACGTTATTCAATTCCCTGACGTTGCCCGGCCAGTTGTACGTGATAAGAACCTCCATTGCCTCCGGATCAACACCACTTATCTTTTTATCCAATTTCGGCCCAATAATTTTAATGAAATGTTCAGCCAGACCTGGAATATCGTCCTTTCTCTCTCGCAAAGGAGGTATTTCTATATCTATTACCTTAAGCCGATAATAGAGGTCCAGACGGAAATGGCCTTTCATTACTTCATCTTTCAGTTTCTTATTACTGGCAGCGATCACTCGAACATTTACCTGCATGACCTCCCGTCCGCCAAGGCGCATTATTTTTCCCTCTTCCAGAAACCGCAGCAGGGAACCCTGCAGGTCCAGGGGCATTTCGCCAATCTCATCCAGGAAAAGAGTTCCCTGGTCAGCCAGTTCAAATTTGCCAGGATTTCCGCCCTTGCGAGCACCTGTAAAAGCCCCCTCTTCATAGCCAAAAAGCTCGCTGGATATCAATTCGCGGGGTAGGGCGGCACAATTGATGGCAAAAAAGGGCTCTTCGCAGCGCCTGCTGGCATTATGAATCGCCTGTGCGAACATTTCCTTGCCTACCCCGCTTTCACCCAGCAAGAGGACATTGGAATCAGACTTGGCAGCGATTTCTGCCAGCCTTAATGCGTAATTCAGTTCGTTATTCTGCCCGATTATATCAGCAAAGGTGATGGTGGCACGAGTTCCGGATACTTTTTCTATCATGCGTTTGTACTTCTGGATAGGCTGGAGTATAACCACCGTGCCCAGGATCTTGTTATTCTTGCTTACCAGCGGAGTACAACTTACGTTTAGCTTGATCCGGTCATGCTTGCGCTGTATTTCGAGGAGCCTGCTCTGCTCCTTGTGGTCGGAAATGGCGGCAAAGAATGGTTCATTGTTCGGAGGCATCAGTTCTCTCAAAGTTCTGTTCAATGTTGTAACGGAATCGACTCCCAGGTTATGGGCCGCCAGCTTATTCATTACCATAACTCTGCCCTGGCGGTCCAGGGCCATCACTCCGTCAGACATTGATTCCATAATAGTCGTCTTATAAAGGCTTTCCATCTCACTGTGTTCAAAAGCATTCTGCAGCGCTATCTGTCTTTCCAGGGCCCGGGAGGCGGCTACCACCATTCCCAGGGTGTGGCGGTTGATGGGGTGATACGGTCCGCCAACCGTCAGCACCCCGATGAGTTTATCCTCGGGGTCAAAAATTGGACACGAGGAACTTATTACAAAGGGCGTAAGATTGCACCAGTACTCATACCCGATCAACTGCATCGGTTTGCGTTCGATGGCGGCTACCACACCCGAAGTTGTGCCCATAACCCTTTCCGACCAATCGGAACCTTCGATCAAATTGATGCCGTTTGCATATTCCAGGGCTTCCCGGTCTCCGGTGCGGGCCAAGATATATCCCCTGTTGTCGCTCAAGCTGAAAAGATATCCTGACCCTTCCGTGTACTCTCGCAAATTGCTCATCATAGCGATAGCGTGCGTGAGCAGGGTTCGATTGCCGGTCTTTCGCAATCCCAGCTCAATATCAGTCAGCACCACATCGCAGCATGTCTTATACGGATTCACCTGATATCTTTCACTGCGTTGCCATGAGGCACGCACCTCCTGGGAAATTGAAATTCCGGCACACTCCCCGGTTTCCCGCAGCGATTTCCAGATATGTATTCCTTCCTCAGCTGTCTGAAGCATAACTACACCTCACGATCATGCGTACATGGTATTGCTTGCCCCTTGAGTATCATTGAGACTCTCAAGATATTATTTGATAGTCTCAATGATACTCTACCGCTTCTATTCGGAATATGCCAGCGATTGTTTTTTATCACAAATTGCCTGAATTGCGGGTCTCGTGAATTAATTTGAATTCTTCCGGCTATCTGGCACAGATATTGCAATTTATAGGATTTGGGTCCATAACATGCTAAGGGGGGGCACGAAAGGTTTAACAATTTTGGACTGACTTCCTTAATTAATTGCACGCATTACGCAAACGGCAGACAAAATGCCTTCTTTGTGTAATTGCTCTGTTGGAAGGAGTGATTTGGGGTTTAGTCATACGAGTGATAGCAGCAACAATAACATGAATTTGGAGGTATCGAGATGGCATCTGTTTACGAAAGTCGTTTTTGGACGAAGTCATACAACTGGAAAGCACAAAAATCTATCAATTATCCCAAAACACATGCGTATTACTTTTTCCGCGACGCCGCGATATACAACCCTGAAAAGACCGCTACCTGGTTCTACGGAGCGGAAATCAACTATCGCGACTTATATCAAAAAGTTTGCCGCTTGGCGAATGTTTTTGTGGAAAAGGGAATAAAAAAGGGTGACCGGATTGGTTTCCTGATGCCTAACTGTCCTCAGTTCGTTATTGCCTACTGGGCGACTCTCATGGCCGGGGCCGTAGTCGTAAACCTCAACCCCCTGTATACTAAGGAAGAGCTAAGATACCTTTTTGTAGACGCTGATTTGAGCTGCGTCATTGCCTATGATCCCCTGGTTCCGGTGATAAAAGAACTTAACCAAGAATTAAAAATCCCTCTGGTTATCATCACCAGGCTCTCTGACTTCATGCTCAATACCCCGCTCAGCACCCCTGAACAGCTGGGGTTGGAAGCAGGTTGGCTGCATTTCTCGCACCTACTGGAAACCACCGAGCGGCAGGCCCCTCCCGTGGTCGATATTAAATGGGATGATCCTGCGGTGATCCAGTACACCGGAGGAACTACCGGTGTTCCGAAAGGCGCAGTACTGACCCAGTATAATATAATCGCCGGTGCGATGAGCTGCGTCCTTTGGAGCCAGGCCGCGGTAGACCGCATTCCCCCGGAAAAAATGAGCGTATTAGCCGTCCTGCCCTTCTCGCACGTGTACGGTGAGATCTGCTGCCTCTGTTGGGCTGCCTGGACGGTCGGTACCATGATAATCCTGCCCAGATTTGATATAGATGAGATGTTCGACACCCTTAATAAATTTGATCACATTACTTNNTTACTGGCCGTGTGTCCCAACCATGGTGCAGGCTCTGTTTTATCACCCCCGGGTTAACGAAATCGACTGGCACGAAAAAATCCTTTATACCGGAACCGGTGCGGCTCCGGCACCGATGGCATTAATCAACAAATGCCGCCAGATGGACTTTTCTTTCCATGAAGGATACGGAATGAGTGAAACTACTGCTCTCGCTGTCAGCACACCCTACAACGGCTTTAGACCCGGCAGTACTGGGGTCCCCTATACTGACGTGGACCTCCGTCTGGTAGATGAAGACGGCAACGACGTTCCTTTGGGCCAGCCAGGAGAGATCTGGATGAAGAGCCCTTATGTCATGAAGGAATACTGGAGAAAACCTGAAGAAACAGCTAATGTGTTCACCGAAGACGGCTGGCTTAAGAGCGGTGACGTGGCCTACATGGACGAGGATGGTTATATTTACATCGTTGACCGGACTAAAGACATGATCATTGCGGGCGGGTTCAACATCTATCCTCGTGATATAGATGAAGTGCTTGTCAAGCATCCCAAGGTTGCCGACGCCATGGCCANNTGAAACCAGGGGTTGAAAGTGCAACTGCTGAAGAAATGATCGCTTTCTGCCGCGAACATCTGGCCGCCTACAAGGTGCCGCGTTTGATCGAATTCCGTACGGAACCACTGCCGAGAACCAACACCGGTAAAGCGCTGCGGCGGATCCTGCGTGATGAGGAGATCGCGAAGTCGAAAAAATAGGAAATAACACACCCAAAATGAGAGAGCCGCGAAAAAGGTGCCTGGATTACAGGTAACTCAGAGCGCATACAATGCCCGCTTTCAGGTTTTAGGACCTGGAGGCGGGCTATTTGTAATGTGCATTTTGTTGAGGAAACAGATCAGTATTCGCATTAGGTTGGTTACTCTGCACCACTGGAATTTACTGCTAGAAAAATCCCAGAACCTTCTATTTCATTGACATGTTTGGTAACATAATAGAAAGTGTATCGTGATTTCCCAGGCGAAATATGCTTGTGTGGCACAATGATACGTACTCAAGACACTCCACAATTTCCATCACTTCAAAGCAGCACCCATAATCAACATCATTAATCCAATATTCAATACAGGTCTGACCATAGACTATGGGAAAGTATAAAAGATAAGAAAAGGGGGGTGTATTCTGGATTCCCGGTGGCGGACCGGCAATATATTTAAAGGAATCATTATCTCAATAGCAGCTTGATCCAAGGCAAGGTTTTCATTTTGCTGCCTGCTTTGTTAGTCGACAAAGCACTGAGCTATAAGGGAATACAGCTCGGGGAAGCAGATTGCTAATGATCAAACAGGAACACAAAACCAATAACGTTTTATCACCTCATTTATCAAGAATTTTTATTAACCAGCAGGACCAGGAACTGATGTGGCAACAGCTTCATCAGAAGCCTGAGCTTCGTGAAGGTTTGCGCCGTGAGATTAGGGATTCTTGGGAGCGTAGTTTTAGCTATGGCGTGGATCCCGCTCGGGATTCTCCAATTCCCCTTACCCAACATGAGTTTATTGTGGCCCGCCAGGAATCGGAATACCTCATAGAGACTGCATCATCAGTTATGGAGGGCTTGCTGGAGTTTATCGCCGGAACCGGTTTTGTCTTAGTGCTAGCCGATACTAACCTTTGTATTCTATCCATTATGGGAGATCAACAATCGTTGAATGAGGCGCGCCGTGGGGGACTGGTTGAAGGGACTATCTGGCAGGAAGAACTGGTCGGCACGAATGCGAGTGCTCTGGCGGTGGCCCTTGCGCGACCCATCTCAGTGGTAGGTTATGAGCATTTTTGCCGTATCGGAATTTTGGCAGCAAACTGTTGCGCACCTATTATCGATGGTGGGAAGATTGTTGGAGTATTAGGGATGGAGGCTCCTTACTGTAGGTTTAACACTCATACTCTGGGAATGGTAATGGCTTCGGTTAAGCATATTGAATCCAAGATGACTCTGGAAAGGGCCACCAAGTACAATGAGCACCTGATTGAGTCGATGTCTGAAGCGGTAATGGTGGTCGACGATCGTAATACCATATCCTACATCAACAGCAACTGCTGCCGGTTGTTCCGTAAGGAACGCCATGAAGTCATTGGTCAAAACATCTATGACGTTCTCGGCCATCACCCTGATAACCATTATTTTGTCAGCCTGGCCACCGGTCGCATACCGACCAATGAGACGGTAATGTTGAATGTTGGTCAGGAGCGGATTAAATGCCATGTGACCTGTAACCCGCTCAATTATTCAGAACCCCCTTGTATCGGTACTCTGCTGATTATACGCGAAAGCAAGCATGTTGATCGCATGGTACGCAGTTGGATTGGCAGCAATGCCAAGGTAACGTTTGCCGACTTGGCTGGTGAGAATAAAAGTTTCCTGGAAGTTAAGAAGCTGGCTATGAGAGCCTCCTCGTCAAACTCAAATGTTCTGCTCTTGGGAGAGAGTGGAACTGGCAAGGATATGATTGCCCAGGCCATGCATAATGCCGGGCCACGTAGGAATAACCCATTTGTAGCCATAAACTGTGCAGCACTGCCCAAGGAACTGATAGCCAGTGAGCTTTTCGGCTATGAAGAGGGTGCGTTTACCGGTGCCAGAAAAGGGGGCAATATCGGCAAATTCGAACTGGCTGACCAGGGTACGATTTTTCTGGATGAGATAGGAGACATGCCCCTTGACCTGCAGGCATCATTACTCAGAGTCCTGGAGGAAAAAAGTGTTATGCGTCTGGGAGGTAACAAGCTGATTCCAGTTAATGTGCGGATCATTGCCGCTACCAACAAGGACCTGGAAGCAGAGATTAATCTAAGGAGATATCGACGTGATCTATATTACCGGCTGGGAGTGATAAAGATAACCATTCCTCCCCTGCGGGAGAGGCCGGATGACATAATAATGCTTTCCAAATACCTGACCCATAAGATTTGCCAACGCTTGAACAAACCGCCCTACATTATTACGCCTGAAGTCATTGAAGCCTTCCTGCAGTATCCCTGGCCGGGGAATGTCAGAGAGTTGCAGAACGTACTTGAAGGTGCGATTCAATTATCGAATCAACCAGTAATCACCTATGAGATGGTCAAGCGCTACCTGAGCCTGCCCCCAAAAAATCCTCTAGAGGGGGAAACTGAACTGGAAAGCACCGATACTGAAGTATCAATCAGTTCATTGGAGAGAATCATGGTGAAAAAATATCTTCACAAGTTTAATAACAACAAGAGTAAGACCGCCAAGGCCTTGGGTATATCGCGCAAGACTCTGTATCGCTGGATTAAAGAATACGGTATTTCGGATTAATACTTCGAAGACATAGGTACCCTACCTGGGACATGGGGTAATGAAAGAACTGGATTTTTGACCAAATGGATATCGATGGCGCTTAATGATACATAGTGCAAAAACAGGGTGTGGCGTTGGGAAACATGTTGGGAGCAACCCGGCATTATTCTGCCAGAAGTATTGTGTCGAAATTCAGAGGAAATAAAAAATTCTGAATTAAGATAAAAATCAGATTATGCGCTTAACTTGGTACTTGAACGCACAGCAAGAACCCCTTTTACAAAGTCGATAACTGTCTATACCGGAACAAACATCCAATACTGGCACATGAATTGCATTTTATCATGATTGAAACCCAGGTAACAGCAAGCATGTACAACCGATAATGGGGGTGGTTGGTCGGCCGGTGTTTGGAACTTCGTATTTTGGTAGATCGATTAGTAATGAAGGGGGTTTGTAGAATGATTTTAACCGAGGAGATTTTAAAACGGCGTTTTTGGCTCAAGCAATATGACTGGAAAGTACCCTGGTCCTTTAATTATCCGAAATTTCCCGCTTGGCATCTTATTCGAAATGCTTCAAATGGCGTACCTCATAGACCGGCTACCTGGTTCTATGGCACCGAAATGACCTATTTGGAACTCTACCGGGCCTGCATAAGGCTGGCCAATAAACTAATCGAACTGGGAGTAAAAAAGGGTGACCGGATAGGGATACTGCTGCCCAATTCACCACAGTTTAATCTGGCCTACTGGTCAACACTCATAACTGGAGCAGTGGTGGTAAACTTGAACCCCTTGTACACGTATGAGGAATTGAAAGCTATTGCTACCAATACCGGGCTAACCGGGTTATTTACCTTCGATATGGTTTTACCCAATGTTAAGGCATTGTGTAAGGCGGTTGATATTCCGCTAGTTATTGTAACAAGGCTTAGCGATTTTATTAAAGGGGCCGGAGTTAGCACTCCCGAAGATCTGGGTCTTGAGGAAGGCTGGCATCACCTCTCCCGGCTCCTCGAGCAAAGCACCAATATAATACCGCCTCGTATTCCGATTGAGCAGGATGATCCGGCTATTATCCAATTCACTGGAGGTACAACCGGGGTTCCCAAAGGGGCGGTGCTAACTCAGGCTAACGTGATAGCAGCAACAGTTATCGTAAGCAGGTGGGGCGGGACCACTATTGATGACCTTCCTCTTGACCGGCGCTGGGTTTTCTGTACGCTGCCTTACTTCCATGTATATGGTGAGGTTTGCTGCATACTGTATAGCGTTTGGACCTGTGCGACCCAGGTCATTCTTCCTCGGTGGAATACTGATGAGGTGGTAGCTACTCTTAAGCAACATAACGAGATCGTATATTGGCCGTGTGTACCAACCATGCTGCAGGCGGTGCTGGACCATCCTCGGGCCTGGGAACTGGACCTGAATCTTAAAACGGATTTTGTTGGAACCGGAGCTGCGCCCTGTCCGAGGGAGTTAATTGAAAAAGCCCTGGATTTTGACATATATTACAGCGAAGGTTGGGGCATGAGTGAAACCTTCGCCCTAGGTATTTCCAATCCAGTACAGGGACCGAAGAAAGTTGGGAGCTGCGGGATACCAATGCCGGATTATGATGTCCGTTTAGTGGATCCGGATACCCTGGAGGATGTGCCCTTGGGTGAACGAGGCGAGATTTGGATAAAAGGCCCTACAATTATGAAAGAGTACTGGAATAATCCGGAAGAAACCAAATACGCCTTGGTTGATGGCTGGCTTCGAACCGGTGATGTGGCCTATATGGATGAGGAAGGTTACGTGTTCATCGTTGACCGCACCAAGGACATGATCATAGCTGGCGGCTATAATATTTATCCCCGTGACATCGATGAGGTTCTGTTCAAGCACCCCAAGGTAAAGGACGCCATTGCAGTTGGTATCCCGGACGAATACCGGGGAGAAACAGTGAAGGCTTTTGTTCAATTGGTTGAAGGGGCAGAGGTAACTGCGGAGGAACTCACAGCGTTCTGCAAGCAGCACCTAGCAGCCTATAAGGTTCCAAAACTTTTTGAGTTCCGGGACCAGCTCCCCAGAACCGATACCGGCAAGGCTTTACGGCGCAAATTACGGGAAGAAGAGATCGCCAAAATGAATAAATAGATCAGTTTTACCAAATTATCATTTATTTATTTGTGAAAACAGTTATTATTATATATAGGAACAAGATTACTATGTGTCTACATTATGGAAACCAACATTGGGATGCAGGTTGCCTTTGCGGTTTAACATGAATAATCACATAACCTGGTGTTTGTATAAAAAGCACGATCCTTATACGCATCTACATTCCCGCTGCCAGGTTGCATTCGAGCGACGAAAGGGGGTGTCAGGGGAAAACAATCGTCTGACGACACAGTGTTCGGGCAGCAACTTTTATTAGGACAATACGAAACGGGAGGTAGAACTGGTGAAGAGAAGAATCAAAAAAGTAGCAGTGCTTGGTTCAGGTACCATGGGGAGCGGAATTGCCGCGCAGTGTGCAGCTACGGGTATAAGAAGTTATCTTCTGGATATCGTGCCACCGAATCTCAGCGATGCAGAAAAGGCCAATCCGGCAGCAAGGAACAAGATTGCCGAGGCCAACAAGGGCAACCTTCTCAAGTATCGTCCAGCCCAGCTGTATGACAAGGCTGATGCAGATTACATTACTGTCGGCAACATGGAAGACAACCTTGAATGGCTGAAGGAGTGCGACTGGATAGTAGAAGCAGTCCCGGAAAACCTGGCTATCAAGAAAGATGTTCTGAAGAAAATTGAGCCGTTTATCAAGCCGGGAGCCATCGTAAGTTCGAATACCTCTACCATTTCAATCACCCTCATGGCTGAGGATATGCCCTTAGAATTCAGAAAGAACTGGCTGGGAACTCACTTCTTCAACCCGGTCCGCTATATGAAACTTTTGGAAATCATTCCGGGCAAGGATACTGATCCCGAAGTATTACAGTTTATGGCGGATTTCGGTGAGCGGGTTCTGGGTAAGAGCATCGTATGGTGTAAAGATACCCCAGGATTTATCGCCAATCGTTTCGGCAACCAGGGTGGACCGTCCATAGGCCGGTTGATGAAAGAGCTGGACCTGACCTTCTCGGAAATCGATGCGATTTGCGGTCCGGCAATCGGCAGACCCAAAACAGGTTCCTTCGGCTTGATGGACCTGGTTGGACTCGATATTGCTGTAAACGGTACCCAGTCAATCCAAAGTGTACTGTCTGACCCCGCCGAAAAAGAACTTTACGAGGTACCCGAGTTATTCCTCAAGATGAAAGAAAAGAACATGCTGGGGAACAAGACCAAAGGCGGTTTCTACAAGAGAGTCGGCAAAGAAAAACTGATGCTGAATCCGGAAACCTTCGAATATGGACCCCAGAAACCTGCGGAGTTCCCGAGCCTTGACAAGGCCAAAGCCGCCAGGAACCTGCCGGAAAAACTGGCTGCATTCTACGAAGGTGACGACAAAGCAGCCCAGCTGGTCTGGAAGATGAACAGCGGCACTCTGCAGTATGCTACCAAGAAGATACCCGAAATATCCGATGACATAGTCAACATTGACAACGCTATGGAGTGGGGTTACAACCACCAGGCCGGTCCCTTCAAGATGTGGAACGGACTGGATCTTCCGAAGTATGTGGCTCGCATCGAGGAAGAGGGCGGTTCGGTAGCTCCCTGGGTCAAAGAAATGTTTGACGCCGGAATCACTGCCTTCTACAAGTCGGAAGACGGCGTTGATTATTACTATTCCATTCCGGACAAGGCTTACAAGCCTGTGCCATCCAACCCGAAAGCGGTTAATTTCCTCAAGCTCAAGCAGGACAACAAGGTTGTATTCTCTATGCCTGCTGGAACCCTTTATGATATCGGCGATGGCGTAGTCTGCCTGCAGTTACATTCAAAGAACAATGCAATCTCAGAAGATCTGATCGCGGCCATGGAAGCAGCCCAGGCTGAACTGGCCAAGAACTGGGAAGGCATGGTCATTACCGGCGGCGGCAGGAACTTCTGTGTCGGAGCAGATCTGACCGGTGTAGTCCAGGCTATTCAGACCGGCGCCTGGGATCAGTTGGATGCAGCTCTCAAGCGGAACCAGGATGCCATGATGGCCAACAAGTACTCACTCAAGCCCGTGGTAGTGGCTCCCTACGGCCAGACTCTGGGAGGCGGCTGTGAGATTGTAATGCAGTGTGCTGCTGCCCAAGCAGTGGCCGAGACCTATATCGGTTTAGTTGAAGTGGGAGTAGGCCTGCTGCCCGCTGCCGGCGGATGTAAGGAAGCGGCGTTGAGAGCTATCGCAGCAGTGCAGGGCATTCAGGGGCCCGTTCTCGTGGACCATATGATTGCTCCTTTCCAGAACATGGCTACAGCCAAGGTTGCTACCAGCGCCAAAGAAGGTAAGAAACTGGGATACCTGAGACCTACCGACGGCATATCCATGAACCCGGTACTCCAGATCGCAGATGCCAAGAAACAGGTACTGAGGCTGATCGAAGACGATTACAATCCACCAGTCAGCAGACCCGTTCCGGCTCCCGGTAAGAATGACACCGCACTGCTGAAACTGGGCGTAAAACAAGCCGTTCTGGCAGGCATGGCCAGTGAATACGACTGGTTTATCGCTTGCAAGATTGCGGACGTTTTAGCCGGTGGCGACGTTGTAAAAGGCGCCATGATTACCGAGCAGTACTTCCTGGATCTGGAGAGAGAAGCGTTCTTGAGTCTGTGCGGTCAACAGAAGACCCAGGATAGAATAATGTCTCTGCTGAAGACCGGCAAGCCGTTGCGCAACTAGGGTTTGGTCAGGTATTAAAAAATCGGGGAGGTAAGACAAGTGAGAGAAGCTGTTATCGTATCCGCAGTACGCACTGCCGGTGGTAAGGCTCCCAGGGGGACCTTAAGAGACACCCGGCCCGAGTTCTTAGGAAAACTTTGTATGGAAGAAGCTATCAGAAGATGCGGCCCAAATTTTGATGCCGGAATGATAGATGACGTAATCTGGGGTGCGGCTACCCCGGAACAGGCCTGCGGCATGAACACTGCCCGGATCACTGCCCGCTATGCCGGGATTCCGGAACACGTACCTGCAGTAACCGTCAACCGTTTCTGCTCCTCGGGTTCGCAGGCTATTGCCTTTGCAGCCGAGGGTATCATTGCTAACCGCGCCGACATAGTACTGGCGGGCGGCATTGAGCACATGAGCATGATCGCCATGGGCGGTGTAACCAGACCCAACCCGGATCTGGTACTCGATCCCGAGGTATCCAAGGTATACACCAGCATGGGTCAGACCGCTGAGAATGTGGCCAGCCGCTACAACATCAGCCGTGAAGATCAGGACCTCTTCGGCTACAACAGCATGAAGAAAGCTTCTGCCGCTGAAAAAGCTGGCAAGTTCAAGGATGAGATCGTACCTGTGCCGGTCAAGATCACAACCCTGGGCCCGGATGGCAAGCCGGTGACCAAGGAGATCCTTTATGATTATGAAGAAGGTATCCGGCATGATGTATCCCTTGAAGGGATGGCCAAGCTCCGTCCGGCTTTTGTACCCGGTGGCACCGTAACTGCTGCCAACTCTTCCCAGACCACTGACGGATCAGCAGCTGTCATGGTGATGGAAAAACAAAAAGCTCTTGAACTGGGTATTAAACCGCGTCTAAGATTTGTTGGCTTCGCGGTAGCCGGTTGCGGACCGGATGAAATGGGTATCGGCCCGGTATTTGCGGTGCCCAAGGTATTGAAACGGACCGGCCTGGAACTCAAGGACATCGGCCTGGTTGAGCTTAACGAAGCCTTTGCTTCCCAGTCGCTCTACTGCATCCGGACTTTAGGATTAAATCCGGACATCGTCAACGTAAACGGCGGCGCTATCGCCATGGGACATCCCATGGGTGCAACCGGAGCCAAGCTGACCGCTACCCTGATGTATGAGATGGAGAGACGGGATGTTAAGTACGGTATGGTAACCATGTGCATCGGCGGCGGCCAGGGCGCAGCCACCATATTTGAACTCCTTAAATAAAGAGAATCGAAAGTTCTCTTGATTACTTGCCAAAAAGGTGTGGGGACCCAGCAGGGCTGGGTCTCCTCACTGGTATTCTGATTCATTTCCAGTTAATAGAGAAGGAAGGTTGAGATATGGCCTACAAATATTCCTATAATACAAGAGATATTAAGTTCATCCTTAAAGAATGGCTCCCGGTTGATGAGATACTGGCCTATGACCGCTATAAAGATTACTATTCCAAGGAAGACTTTGACACCATTATCGACCAGGTCCGCAAGGTAGCAGCCGAGGTTATTGCTCCTACCGCTGAAGAGGGCGATGACATCGGGGTCCGTTATGAGAATGGTCAAGCCTACATACCCCCTTCGTTCCATGCCGTTTACCGCTTTATGCAGGATAATGGCTGGGGTTCCAGCAATATTGATGATAACGCTGAAGGCGCTCTGCCGCACGTTTTGAATGGCTTTTTGCTCGAGATTGAGGCAGCGGCTAACCCGGCTTTCATGCCCTATGTGGGAGCGGGAAGCGGCGCGGCAGCAGTTATCCAGCATTTCGGAACCGAAGAACAGAAACAGAGATTCCTGCCCAAGATGTTTGATGGCACCTGG
>DCTH01000213.1:0-1247 GCA_002329495.1 Syntrophothermus sp. UBA1445
ATTTGAACCGGTGAGGAGGTATCACGAAACCGCCGTAGAAATACCCAATAGCCAAATTTGGCTAGTGGACAGGCAAATCGGTCAATGTTAGAATTTGTCTAGGTTATGGGGTGTGGAGGATTTATTGTGAAAAACGCTTATCAGGTTTATGCCTTTAGTGTAATAATTGCATTTATTGTGGCGTATTTACTTATGCCACTGGTAGCCAAACTGGCTTTTCGTATTGGTGCCATAGACCAGCCGAGTGCCCGTAAGATGCATACCAAACCGATGCCTCGTTTGGGTGGAACCGGAATATTTGTGGCTTTTGTTATTGTCGTTCTGGCAACGCAGGATCTGGACCGTTCCTTAATGGGGATCCTGCTGGGTGCCGCGGTAGTTTTCCTCGTCGGGGTCCTGGATGACATTTACCGTCTAAGCCCCTGGACCAAGCTGGCAGCTCAGATTGCCGCCGCCTTGATTGTGGTTTACTTCGGAGTCCGGGTGCATGTAATGACCAACCCCTTTGACGGGGTATTCCAACTGGGGGCCCTGAGTATTCCCCTTACCCTCTTGTGGGTTATCGGGATTACCAATGCGGTGAACCTGATCGATGGCCTGGATGGGCTGGCCGGTGGGGTTTGCGCTATTGCCGCCATCACTATANNACAATCGGGGTGGTGGCCTGGAAGGGAGATCAGATGGTGGTAGCTTATATGGCCCTGGTGTTGGCCGGAGCCATAGCGGGCTTTCTGCCGCACAACTTCCATCCGGCCCGGATATTTATGGGGGACTCGGGGTCAATGTTTCTGGGATTTGTTCTGGCCTGTCTCTCGGTATCGGGACTGGCCAAGGGTGCGACCCTGATTTCCTTGTGCATACCGGTAATTATCCTGGGGATACCGGTCTTTGACACCTTATTTGCTATTATACGCAGAGTGAACAACCAGGCGCCGATTTTTGGAGCGGATAAAGCCCACCTGCATCACCGGTTGATGGATATGGGCCTGAGTCATCAAGGAAGTGTCATAATCATATACATCGTCAGCGCTCTTCTGGGAGGGGCGGCCGTGGTTATGGCCTATGTCAGCAGTCCCAAAGCCCTGTTGATTCTGGCAGTAGTCTTAGCGTTAATAATCCTGGGTGCGCTAAGGGTTGGAATCACCAGCGGAGGGACCAGGGTGACGGAAACCCACCCGAAAAGAGGCCAGCTTACGAAAGGTGCCTGACCCCCAGTTCTGGAGCAGGGAATAATACGACACAAAATA
>DCTH01000213.1:1271-10492 GCA_002329495.1 Syntrophothermus sp. UBA1445
AAAGAGTGTGGCGGGATGATAGAATCCAAAACAGATCAGGATTTTTTGAAACTTTATGAGATTTGAGGCGTACCGTTTATAGGGGGCGAGGGGTATGGCTAAGAAAACAAACAGGAAGGAAAAAAAGGTTTCACGGTATAAGAAAATATTGATAGTTGCAGTCTTTTTTATATTCTCATTCCTGGTAGGGTGTTCTCTTCCGCAACTCGCCGGTCTGGGACTCTGGGGGGCTAGTGACGGCCCAGAGGATGTTCCCGAGATAGCTAAAGGCGAACCGGTGAACATCCTGTTTCTGGGGATAGATGCCCGGCCCGGGGAAACCAATGCCCGCAGCGATACCATGATGCTGGCCTGCATAAATCCTGAACTTCAGAAGGTGGCCGTAGTATCAATTCCCCGCGATAGCCGGGTGGATGTACCGGGCGCGCTTGACAAGATCAACAACGCCAACGCCGTAGGAGGACCGAAAGCAGCCTGTAAGGCGGTGGAAAAACTCCTGGGCACCAAGGTGGATTACTATGTGCTGACCAACTTCAATGGTTTTGCCAAGATGATCGACATTCTGGGCGGAGTTACCATTGATGTGGAAAAACGCATGTATAAACCCTCAGAAGATATAAACCTGAAGCCCGGAGAACAACACCTTAACGGCCGAAATGCCCTGGCTTATGTTCGTTTCCGGGATGATGCCCTGGGCGATATCGGAAGAACCGAACGCCAGCAGAAATTCCTGAAGGCTTTTGCAGAGGAGATGCTTAAGACCAAAACAATATTCAAGCTCCCGTCTTTAATACCGGAACTCAAAGAAAACGTGGAGACCAACATGGGGACCAAGGCTATGCTGGATCTGGCCAAGCTGGCGCTTAAGTTCAAACCGGATGACCTCGTGGCCCAGACTCTGCCCGGGTATTTCTACGATGACCCGGATAATGGGGCAAGTTACTGGATCGTTGACAAAACCAAGGCTACGGAACTTATAGACGGCCTGATGGACGGTCGCAAAGTTGCAGTGATCCAGGAATCGCCTCACCCGACAGTACCTAAAGACCGAGGGAAGATTCCCAGCAATCAGGGGCCCATAACCAAGGATCCCCAGGAGTCAGAAGGTACCGAGGAATCGCAGGACCCTGGCGATATCAGTTCGGGGGAGCCGCCGGATGATCCCGGCGAGGACCCGGGGGTGACGCCGCCGGATAATCCCAACCCTCCGGGAGGAGTTACCAATCCGCCACCAGAACAGCCGGCCGATCCGGGGAACGGTTTGGGACCGGAAGGGTATGTTTAAGGATTGGATCTGCGATTGGTGCTGAGAAGAAGATAAGAACGGAAAAGGCTGCCGGAAACGGCAGTCATTTTTATTTGCGGTAGGCAGGTGCAGTTTCCCTGATGAAGAGCGTTCCACTCTGATATCAGCGACCTTCTAACGGTGAAAGGGAAATTAAATACTGGTAAAGAGTAGTAAAATCAGCTTGTTCCGCATGGTCTTGTTCCAGAATGGTCCGAGCGGCTTCCTGTCGACCGGCCTTGTATAACACTGCGGCATAGAATGCCTGGAACTGCTCATTCTTCACGAGCGTCTCATCCTTAACTGATACAAAGAGATATGTCGCCTGATCATAGTCTCCCTGGTAGAAATAGACCTGAGCTTGTTTCGCTTTAATGGAGTCGGTGAACTCCAGTTTTGGACCGGACCAGCCGCGCTGTTCGTTAACCTTGGTGATCTGCTGGCTTAGCTGCTTGGCCAGAGACAATGCCGCTGCAGCTCTATCACTCGCCTGTGATGGATTCTCAACCAGCCACCGGTTGATGCTCCAGACATAGGTGCCCAGCAAACGATCATAGGCGGAAACCACCCAGGGGTTGAGTTCGATAACCCGCTTCCCCACGCGGATCATTTCTTCCTCACCGGCCAGAAGGTGATAGGTATCGTCCAGGCTGACCATGGTTTTGTAGTCATTCCAGGCGAGGCTTTCTGCCAGGTGGGCTTCGTTAATGGCCTGCTTATATAATGGAGAATTCACATTACCAGGCTCCACCTTCAACCACATGACCGCGCAGAAGCGGGCGAAGTCGGTATAATACTTTCCGTTAAGGGGATCCAAGCGGGTGGCCTTTTCATAATGGTTTAATGCCTGCGAGTATTGCCCGGCCTGAGCTGTTTTTTCTGCTTTATCAGCATGGAAAGCGCCCAAAGCGAAACAACTCCCGGCGCTCAACAACAGCACGGCGAAAGCAATGACTAACCCGGTCAACAAGCGATTGAAACTGGGTCGCATCCGAAACATCTTGTGGCTCTCACGCTCCTGAGGTCCAATGAAATCGGCATGGTAAGATCCGGAAATCAATCCGATAAAGGTAAACAAAAGTATCTGCATGGAAGGAATGGACAGATCAAAGTCAATTGCGCTGTGTAATACCAGGCCAAAAGCAGCGCAGGCAGTACCCCAGATCAGCACTTCATAATCCGGGTCCAGGGAATCGTTCCGTCGTTTGAGGATGTGCCAGAGATAGTATCCAAGCAACAAAAAGACTGCTATCCAGGCCAGGAAACCAACAAGACCGGTCTCCACCCCCACCTGCAGGAAGTGATTATGTACTTCAGTCGTCCAGTAAAGGTGGTTCTGGTATTGATGATACAGGCTGTTCCACCCGCCGGCCCCGGCTCCAAACAGGGGATAGTCTCCCATTATTTTTAGGGCATCGATATAGAAATCCCAGCGGGCCACGAAGCTATTGGTTCCTATATCGGTTAATCCACTTAATTCGCTGATAACCGTTTCCTTCGTAGAGGGGAGCGGATCTTTGTTGATAAGCAGCGGCAGGAGTTTGGATGATGATACCCAGGCTAAAATAAGGCTGGACAGGAAGAGAGCAGCCGACTGTAAGCGGAAACTCCCGGGTATTATCACTATAAAAATGAACAATGCTGCCAGCAGAGCTACCCAGGCGCCTTTTGAAGCGGCACTCAGCATTACCACCAGCAAAAGGACTGTTGATGCCAAGTACAGTACCTTAACAGGAATTCTTTTCTCCGTTACTGCCAGTGCAACTCCGATGATCGACATGATGGCCACATAGATGCAGGTCGCGTTCACATACTGCAAGGTTGACATTATGCTGGAACCATTGAAAGCTCCCGGATAATCAATAACCCCAATCGCAGCCCCGATACCTATGACCGCTACTCCAACTGAACTGGCAAAAAGAACAATTAAAAGAGATTTGTATGTACGGAAGTTTACCGCGACCTCCCGTACCAGCCAGTAGATCATAAAATAGTTGAACATCTTATAAAAACCAGCCAAGGCTTCACGAAGATTCACCGCACCAATTGTTGATAGAAGATAAGCACCAACCAAAGTCAGAACCGCCAAATCCATTGCACCTGTTATCAATGGAGTATTTTTGTTACTCCACTTTCGCAGGAAAAAGATCAGGAATATGACTGAGGTCAGCACGTGGGTTAATAATATTTCTTTGGAAAAGAACAGCCCCCGGAAGAATGGCGGGTAGAAAAGAAGCACAGCAACCGGCAGGAACCAAAGAAAATTTTTTAGGTCTAAACCTATAGGTAAATTTGCGTTCGGTTTTGACTTTGGCCTAGGATTCATTATGTTCTCCTACAAAATTGATTTATTTTTTTGGAAAGCTGGGCTGATCGGATGGAGATATTTCTTTCGTTAATAAGATCACTTCACGAATAACGCTGTTCGCCTTAAACAAATTCTTTTCCTGCAAACTAATTTGTTGGAACAAAACCGAAACCTGTACCGTCTACAAAGATAGCCGATGGTTACATAGGCGAATCAAATGGAGAGATNNTGCCCCAAGGGGGCGATCACCTAACCTATCAATTCGAAATTATAAGGAGGAAATAGAGTGCTAAAACACAAAAGACTAGTTAGCATTATTGCTACAATAGCATTTTGCCTGAGCTTTCTGGCACCGGCGCTTATCGCACCGGCCCCAGCAGTTGCTGCGGCAACCTATGAAGCTATCAGCGCACCAACTATAGGCAGCAATCCGGCTGCTCCCGTTGAATTGGGAGTAGTTAAGGTCTGGATTCCAGATCTCACTGCGTTTAAAGGCAGGAGTGAAACCTTAAGCGTCTCAGTTCCAGGAGAAATGTTTAATCCTGCTAACATAGCTACGTATCCAGCCGGGAATACATTCGCAACTACATTGGCTGGTGTGGCGGCAAATGCCGCAGCAGCAGCGGCAGCAACTAATGTGGTATGGGTAGAAGTACCCGCTACCTATGATGCGGATCCTGCGCATCTGAACCAGCTTTCGGGCGCTGTAACCGTTTCCGCTACTTCAAAAAGTGGTTTCGATATTAAAATCAACGGCGCTGGAATAACTGGTATGGCACCTGGTCTGATGTATATTTATTTTGGATATACAAACGCCGGAACCACATATGGAATCGATGTTACTGGAAAGAGCGGAGACCTCGCGGCAACATTTTCATGCCCTTCCGGATCTGCGTTTACTGCTGGAAGTGTTACGATTGGTAAGATAAGTTCCAGTTCACTGGTTATTCCTGCAGCGGCCTCTAAAGCGAGTCTGAGTACTGCAGGTGGAAAACTTGGCACAATAGCTATTGTTGAAAGTGTTCCTGGCGCAATTCAGCCTGGAGATACTTTTACCTTCAAGCTTCCTTCTGGCTATGAGTGGATAAATGGAAGGACCCCCGGTGCGGATATTACGGCAACTGGTAGTTGGGGCTTATCAGCAAATGCTCCCGCCCCCGCCCCTGCTGACATAACTGTGGACTACACTACTGATAAGCAAAAGTTGGTGGTCACAGCTGCTCCAACATTTGCTCCGTCAACAACTACCTCAGGGCGGATTGTTGTGGGCTCTGACGCATTAGACGTTGTATTAGGCATTGACACCTTCCCATATATTAAAGTAACTGATGATAGTAAGCTTGGAGATGTTGTAGTTAGTGTTACCAGCAATCGCTGTGATCTTAGTGCATCTGAAATTACAGTTGCGGCCATTCAAGACTTTGGCGCAGAAGTTATAGAAGGAACAGCTAAAGATGTCAAAGCTGGCCGTAGGGCTGTAGAATTAGGCTCATTCTATATCGAAGAAGGAGCTGCAGGAAGTTTAGTACAGGACAGAACTATCAGCTTAACTCTGCCAGATGGCGTAAAGTGGACTAGCACAGGTGGAAAGGCTATGTTCTCTAAGACCACCGAAAAGGGAGATACGGTAATCCAGGTTGCCGACTTTTCGGTTAATGGCGGATTAACTAACGATTCCGATGCAAGAAAAGTTTTGAAAGGAAAAGTTAACCGCAGTGGAGTTGCTCCTTCCACAGGAACCAAGACCAAGATTGACAAATTGTGTGTCGACATAGCTCCAAACTTCAGTGGCGATTTAATCGTAGAGATTTCTGGTAGCGCAGGTTTGAACGGCAAAGTCAAGGTTGCTACCGTAACACCTCCAGTAACCGTTGAAGCATCAGGATCTGCCACTAATGTAGTTATTGGTCAATCGAACCAAACAATTCCTGACATTCTTATCAAGGAGAATTTCGCTGGTGCATTAGCTAAAAATGCTAGCCAGTCAAAATTCGTCCTGTTCCTGCCACCTGGTGTAACATTCACAAACACTCCTAAGGTCGAAGTTACTGAAGGCGACCTGACGATTGACACCGGATTACTGACCAAGACCGTAGCTTATAATAATATTTTGCGCGGTGCTCTTGAACTCACTGTCAAGTCTGACAGCGTAAAACCGAGTACCATCAAAGTATCAGACATTAATCTGACGCTGGACCGCACAGTCCCAGAAGGTGAATTGGCTGTCTACGTTAATGGTGGGGACTTCTGGGGTCTGCAGGATGCAATTGACGAGAACAAGGTTTCCGTAGTAGGTACGGGACCTGCCTTTAACTATGACTTCATTGCTTCTGTTAACGCAGCGAAGTGTGTAACTCCTTCAGGTGACCAAGGCAGAAGTGCAAGCTTCTACATTGGCTCAACCATCATGAATGTAAATGGCGCTAACATCATCATGGATGCTGCTCCTTACATCAAGGCCGGCCGCACCTATGTACCGGTTCGTTACCTGGGCGATGCTCTGGGTGCAACCACTGCATGGGATGCTGACACCAAGACCGTAACCGTTACCAAGGGCGACAANNCAGATGGACGTAGCTCCGGAAATCACCGGTGTTGGACGCACCATGCTTCCCGCACGTTGGGTAGCTGAAGGTCTGGGCTATCAGGTTGGCTGGAATGCTGCTCTGCAACAGGTAGTAATCCAGTAATAAAGTTCAAGCCCAAAAAACAAGTACAAAGAGGGACCCGGGAAAATATTCTCGGGTTCCCTTTTTTGTTGACTCCCTGATTTGGCGGGGATATAATTTTAACATAAACTGACCCGTGGGTCGGAACGATGGTGGAGGGAGATATATTGTCTCGTAAAAGGAAGCTTCGTACATATTTGAGCACTGTCCTATTGACTACATTTCTAGCCGTGATCGTGTTTCCATTAACCCCCATATACGGTGAAACAACTCCAGGAGCCCCAGTACCCGGGTTAACTATTGAAGAGGCCGTCCAACTCGCATTTAAAAATGATCCCGACACAAGGAAGGCCGAGCTAAATGTAGAGCAGACTCAAATTGCACGAGATAAACTCGCTGAATCAATAACCTTCATTCCTACCGGCGGAATGGTGCTACCGGCTTACCAGGAACTTTTTAACAACTTTCAGCAGGCCGAAATTTCTTTGGGAGTAGCTAAGAAAGTTCAGGCTACCCAGAAGGACCTGGTTACCAAAAACGTCATTGCCGCCTATACCAAAGCAATAAAAGATAAAAACACCCTGGACCTGGCCCGCTTGTCACTGGCTAACATGCAGAAGCAGATGGCGATAAGGGAAACCAGCCGGGATCTGGGTATGATTTCATCCTATGACTGGCAGACCATTGAGCGGGGAATGAAACAGGCCGAAGAAGGGGTAAAGGCAGCGGAAGCTACCTATCTTAGTTCCTGCCTGGCTTTGAATGCATTAACCGGTCAATCAAAAGATAAAACCTTTGAATTGGTCAGCCGCCCTGTGGGTGAGCAGATACATAAGAATTCACTGGATCAGGAATATAGTCGGGCTACCAATGATGCGGTTCTGGTCTGGCGGGCGGAACAGATGTTGGCTATAGAGCAGAGCAAACAAACCTGGGTCCTGCCCAACGTATCCTCCGACCTGAGCCGGGTGCTTTTGGATCAGGCTCAAGTTGATCATGAGAAGGCAAAACGAGATGCCCGGCTTACGATTGAAGGATTATACTACGGCATGGATGCCCTGGAGCGACAAATCCAAGTAGTCAAAGAGAGCAATAACCTGGCCCAGGATAAGCTCAGGATGGCCGAAGTCAAATATCGGGTAGGTACTCTGCCTCTGGTCAGCATAACTCCCGGCCAGGAGGACCTGATGAGCGCCCGGGTAGAAGCGGAGAAAACCAAGGCGGATTTGGAGAACCTCCGTGCGGATCTGGCCAAACTGAAGGCGGATTTTTACTATGTGACCGGTCGGACGGTTTACGAATCCGCTGATTGGAGTACGGGCAGCGGAACTTCGATCGACCTGGGGACTGTGAATAATAAGCCCCAAACGGGTAATAGGATTAGCTTTACCATTGGTGCACCTACATACAAAAATGGCAATGATGTCATCACCCTGGATACTCCAGCCTATATTAAGAATGGACGCACCTATCTCCCGGTGAGAGCGCTGGGCGAGTCCCTCGGTGCGCAGGTTTCCTGGGATGAGGAAGCCCGCACGGTAACTCTAAAACGGGGCGATGACCGGGTGGAACTAGTGATTGGCAATTACAACATCAAAATCAATGGAAGTTATACCACTATGGAAGTTGTTCCGGAGATAGTTGCAGGACGTACTATGCTGCCGGCACGCTATGTGACGGAGGCGTTTGATGCATTGATCACCTGGAATGAGAACGACCAGGAAGTGGTGATATTTAAGTAGTCATCCGAATCACTATTAGGGATTTCCCCAACGGTAACAGGGAGGCCTTAGTTTCGCTTGTTGGGCTGATTTCCGGCCTGATATGAATAACCTAGTCAACTTAGGAGGGGTAGTGTTGAGGAGAAGGAAGTCTTCGGTTTTATTGGTAGTCATACTGATTATGGCATTATTCTGCAGCGGTGGATGCGGTAAAGAGGAAGTCCAAAAGGACGTGGACAATAGTCTGACGGTGGAGACCGTGGCGGTAACCCAGGAGAGTATACAAAAGGAGGTCACTTATTCGGGGAGCCTTAAGGGGGCTGATGAGGTGACTCTCTATCCCAAGGCGGCAGCCCGGGTAGTGGCGGTTCACCTGCAGGAAGGTGACCCGGTAGCGAAGGGTCAGACCATAATCAGCTTGGATACCACTGATTACGAGACGCAAGCTGCCGTGGCCGAGGCAACCTTGGCCCAGGCAGAATCGGCTTATGAGAACACCCGCGCTAATGTGGAGCGTACCCGCCTGCTGCACCAGGAAGGTGCGGTGTCAGACCAGCAGATGGAGCAGGCGGAGATGGGTCTGATACAGGCGAGTTCAGCTCTGGAGCAGGCCCGTGCGGGAGTGCAGAGTGCCCAGAACCTTCTCAGCAACTGTAAGGTTACCTCTCCTATAAACGGGGTTGTGGGACTGATCCAGATTACGGAGGGCAACATGGCCAGTCCCCAGGCTCCGGTAGCGGTGGTCAGCAGTACGGGACGGATGGCGGTTAAGGTCAATGTGACCGAGAGTGAGATCAGTTTTGTAAGTGTTAATGATTCGGTGAAGGTCAGGGTAAGCAGCGTATCTGACCAGGAGTTTACCGGCAAGGTTACTTCGGTAGCTGCGGTGGCCGATCCCCGGAGTAAGGCTTTCCCGGTAGAGGTGACACTGGACGACCCGGATAATGTATTAAAGTCGGGGATGATTGCCCAGGTACAGGTATCCANNTGACCATCCCCAGGAATGCGGTGGTTGAAAAAGGAGCCCGCCGGGTGGTCTATACGGTAGATGACCAGTCGGTAGTTCATGAGACCACAATCGAGGTGGGGTTGCAGAACCGTGAGCGGGCGGAGGTTATCAAAGGGTTAAAGCTTGGAGACCAGGTAGTCATTAAAGGCCAGACCCTGCTCCATGATAAGGACGAGGTCAGGGTAGCAGGAGGCAAGGTCTGATGAAGCTGGTAAAAATAGCGGTCAAA
>DCTH01000175.1 GCA_002329495.1 Syntrophothermus sp. UBA1445
AGCAAGACCCTTATACCAGCCGAACTGAGAAAGTTTACCTCCGCCAGGTTAAGACCGATTCGATAGCTGCCGGCGCGAATCTCTTCCTCCAGGGCGGCATTCAAGCGGCCCCGTCCCGAGGAATCGATTCTCCCCTTGACCCGTATTTCCACGATACCGCGGGCCAGTCTTTCGATATGTATCTGGATTTCTTCCATTGAACCACTCTCCTAATATGTTGGGATCCGGGTCAATACCAATGGGAACTGGCGGTGACGATACTCCCCGGGATATAAAAACTGTCCTGTCCCGGTTCGATCCTCATGCACAAATTTTGGTTATAGGCNNATATGTTGTGAAAAAGTCCAGTGCAGCGATCGTTGGGTCCGAGCCCTGCAACACCCTGCGAAAACGAGGACGGAAAGCAGCCTAGCGACAGGTCGCGAGATAGGTCTTTGCGGCATGGATGCCGATTAGACGGGTGCTGCTTGGAGTCCGAGATAAGCAGTTGGTGATGCCAATGAGGACCCGGGAAGCAAACGGACTTTTTCACCAACTATATAGTGCCTTAAGGATTTCCACCTTCAGGTTCCAATACCTTCTTCCTTTTGACAAAAAAATTCTTTTCGCGCACAGGAAATCGCAGACCGGAAACGAATAAGAAACAGACACCGGGAGAACATCGCATATGAAGTGGGGGGCCATTATGAATAACCGTTACCTTGCCGGACGTTTATCTATGATGTTACTGGTTCTCTGTCTGCTGAGCGGGATCCTGCTCTTTTCCGATTGGGAAAACCGCAATACTGGCCCGGTTAGTGCCCATTTACAGAACTCACCCCGAGAACTGTGGATAATCAGCAGTGTGGTCAACGCCAACTATGAACAGGCCCAGAAGGGGATCCTCGCCGGGCTGCAGGACAGTGGATTAAAGCAGGGCCAGGATTACACTGTAGTGATCCGCAATGCCCAGGGGGACATGTCCACTTTGACCAGCATCATGGATGCGGCCGCTGCCGCCCAGCCAGACCTGATTTTTGCCATCAATACTCCTACGCTGCAGGCGGCCTTGCAGCGGCTGAGTCCCAGCATCCCCCTAGTCTTTACCAACATAGCCGATCCCATGGCTGCTGGAGCCGGAACCTCCTATACCGAGCATCTGCCCCATGTGACCGGACTTTCTTCCTTGAGCGACTTCGCGGGCATGGTGGATCTGGTGCTCCAGATAAAACCGCAAGCGAAACGGATCGGTACGCTCTTTGTCCCGGCTGAGGTTAACTCGGTGGTATACAAGGATCATCTGGAGAAGGCGGCTGTTGCCAGGGGCCTGCAGCTGGTGTCAGTCCCGGTCAACTCCAGCGCAGAAATGACTGAAGCCGCCCAGATGCTGTGCAGCCAGAAGCTGGATGCCATCTGCCAGATATCAGACAACCTGACTGGTGAATGCATGGCCACCATCATCAAGGTATCACAAAAGGCCAAGGTACCCCTGTTTACTTTCGTCAGCGACTATGTAGCCGAGGGGGCTGCACTATCCTGGGCCCGTGACTATTACCAGGGAGGAAAGGACGCCGCCTCAGTTGCCGTACGCATCCTGAGGGGAGAAAACCCGCAGAGCATCCCCTTTGCCACCTTCAGCCATACCCGGTTATTCGTCAACCCCGACGCAGCCAAAGCCTGTGGCCTCAGCATTCCCCCGGCTCTGCTGGAAAAAGCGGAGATCGTCTCCTCCAAAGACTGACGGCCAGGAGCCGTTCAAAACCTGGTAAATGCTGACCGTGGCGCATTTATTGTTTTAAGCCGGGGACATATGTGTTAAGATTTGAACGAATAGATTTATAATTTGGGGAGGTTTATGCATTGAAGACGACAGAGTTATTCAACCTTAAAGGCAAGGTCGCAATCGTCACCGGCGGTTCCATTGGCCTGGGTGCGCAGATGGCAATTGGCCTGGCTGAAGCCGGAGCAAACGTAGTAGTTGCAGCACGTAAGGTCGAGCGTTGTGTCGCATTGTGCGAACAGATTGAAGCTGAGATCGGGGTCAAGGCTCTCCCGGTTAAGTGTGACACCAGTTTGGACGAGGATTGCCGCAACCTGATTGATGCAACCGTTAAAGAATTTGGGACCGTGGACATCCTGGTTAACAATGCCGGTATCACCTGGGGCGCAGATGCGATTGACTACCCCATGGATAAATGGCAGAAATTATTGGATGTAAACCTGACCGGAGTCTTCCGCTGCTGTATGTATGCAGCCCGCGTTATGAAAGAAAAGGGCGGCGGCAAGATAATTAACATATCTTCTACCACCGCNNAATCCGGAAGCCCAGAATACCGTGGCTTACAACGCAAGTAAAGGTGCGGTTATGGTTCTGACCAAGGACCTGGGTGTAAAATGGGCCCGTTACAACATCCATGTCAACGGCATTGCTCCCGGACCGTTCGTAACCCACATGACCGAAAAGCACTTTGCTGCTGTAGGGGAAGACGTCGTCAAAGGGGCCAATCCTCTGGGCAGATACGGAACTGAATGGGATCTCAAAGGCGCAGCAGTATTCCTTGCTTCCGCTGCTTCCGATTTTATCACCGGCGCCACCATTCCGGTCGATGGCGGCAGCCACGCGCTCTGCTAATTCTTCCTTAGGGCAACGACAGGCCCCCGGAGCAATAACGCCCGGGGGCTTTTTTACCGCTGGCAAAATTATTCATTTTGAAATGAATTGGAGTTGAAGACAAGAATGCAGACGAAATGGTCACAGGAAAGCCAGGTCTCGATCATGGTATGTGATACTGAGGGCATCATTCTGTCCATGAATGATAAGGCTGCCCGAGTATTTAAGAAATCGGGGGGCCTTGATCTGATAGGCAAAAACGTCATGGACTGCCACCCTGAGTACGCTCAAAAGAAGATCCATGAACTGATCAACAACAACCAATCCAACTGCTATACCGTCGAAAAAAACGGCCGCAAGACTCTGTTGTTCCAGACTCCGTGGTACGAGAATGGAAAGTTAATGGGTCTGGTTGATTTTATTTTCGAGGTACCTTCAGATATACCACACCACCACCGCGATTGATCCCGCATATGTGGAGGATACTGGGGTGAGGAATAAAAACATAAACCGTCCTGCCAGGTTCGGGTGTATTTAACCTGAACCCAAAGATATTGGTATCAATAGCTGACCGAAGTAAGTAGGGAAAACCGGTTAGTCACGTCATTTGACACTCCTCATGTCTAAAGCCTGGGGCTTTACGGCCAATTCAGGTAAACGAGAAGCAGGCACTGGAAGTATCCCTTGCCTGCCTTTGCGACCGTAACTCCAGTAGTTTTCACGTGCTTCTATTCGTTCCCCAGTGTAAACTTCCACCCACAGTGCCATCCTGGTCCCACCGCATCCGGGGGGCAACCGACGCAGGTGGTTTTGATGCGGTTGTCGATGGTTTCGGCAAACTTGCCGTACTCGACCAGGCCGACTGGTTTACAGGGGAAAAAGTCCATCTTCTTGCCTTCCCGCGCCCTTTGTACCCGGCAGGAATCCATATAGAAAATCAGCGTCTGGTCGTCAGGCCTTTCACAGTGCTGTTCATTAAGGAAGGCGTACATGCGGTACTTTAAGCAGGTTTCCAGGGCATCCAGGCCGCCACCGGGCTCCATTCCCAGGATACTCATAATCCGTTTGGCCTCCAAAACGGTTTGCCTCTCCCAGGCCTCAATATCCAGCTTGATGGCCTCATCCATACCATGATGCCGCTCAATGGCCTGAAACCATAAACCATCGTGGGATAACCAGCGTTTGGCGAAATCTAAGGCTAATTCCTTCCACATCTTATCATCAACATAACTGAAGTCCATATNNGGGACTGTCCCCATGATGCACTCGTTCATAACCGGTGGTTATATATAACATAACGAAAAAGGATTCATCATATTTGTTCTAGAAAGAATTGGGTGGTGGTAAAGCACGTCTTTGGTTGGGGCGGTTGTACCAGTAATTAATGTTTGGGAGGTTGTGTAGTTGAAGAACCAAAAGTATCTGATGATTATTGCCGGCTTGATTTTTGGCGCGTTGGCGGCCTACATGGTCAAGCTGGGCAATCCGGCGAACATGGGGGTTTGCCTCGCCTGTTTTTACCGGGACATTACCGGTGCGTTGGGATTTCACCAGGCAGCGGCAGTCCAGTATCTGCGCCCGGAAATAATAGGCATATGCCTGGGCGCATTTTTGGCAGCCCTGTCTTTTCGTGAGTTCCGTCCCCGGGGGGGATCAAATCCACTGGTTAGATTCTTACTGGGTATGTTTGTCATGATTGGGGCCCTGGTGTTTCTGGGGTGCCCGGTTCGTGCGGTACAGAGGCTGGCGGGAGGGGATTTAAATGCCATCACCGCGATTGCCGGGATTGTGGTAGGTGCATTGATCGGGATTTACTTCCTCAGACGGGGATTCAATCTGGGCCGGGCCAACGCAACCTATAAGGCAGCCGGATATTTGATACCGCTTATTATGGTGGTATTATTGCTGTTCGCAGTTTTTCAGCCGCAATTCATTTTGAATAGCGAGAAAGGTCCGGGCTCGATGCACGCTCCTTTCGTAATTGCCCTGGCAGTGGGTGCGGTTGTAGGTATTTTGGCTCAAAAAACCAGGATGTGCTTTGTCGGTGGATGGCGTGATCTCTTCCTGGTGAAAGACACCTATCTCTTTAGCGGAATAGCAGCATTCTTTGTCGGAGCCTTGTTGGTAAACAGTGTAACCGGCGCCGTAAATATTGGTTTCGTGGGTCAGCCGATTGCTCATACCAATCAGGTATGGAGCTTCCTGGGTATGGTTCTGGTCGGTCTCAGTAGTACCTTACTGGGGGGATGCCCACTGCGGCAGACGATTTTAGCCGCCGAGGGAGATACTGATGCCGGGGTAACGATAATGGGACTAATAACCGGAGCAGCGGTGAGTCATAATTTTATGCTGGCATCCAGCGCGGATGGAACCGGTATGTTTGGTCCGGTAGCCGTAGTAGCCGGGTTGATTTTTGTAGCGGGAGTCGGCTTTTTTATGAGGGAACAACTCGATTAGAAGTTGATCCCCTTGGCGGATGGAGGAATAATAGATGCTCTGGAAAAAGGAAAAGGCGAAAGGCAGTGGCTCGGGAAAAGGCATAAACAAAAAAGGAAAGGGTCTGGTTCTGTTTTACACGGTGGAAGATGCTATCAAGGGAGAGCGGGTGATATTAAAAGCGGGACACGCTTGCAGTCTGGTGGCCCCTCCACCTGAGATGCGTNNTGGAGATAGACCTGATTGAACAAGCAGCCATTGAGCGACTGTTGGATAAGACATCATATATTGAGATACTACCTCTGACCGGCAGCAGAAAGCTGCTGGATATAATCCAGGTTTATGAATACGGAGACTATACTATGGTGAAGGCAGGCAACATGAAGCTTACTTTTAATACTCAAACTGGAGTCATTGTTAACACCTCGGGAGGTGGCTGCCCGGATATTCCCTTTCTTCATATTGAACTGGTCGGCAAACGCCTGGAAGAAGCCCCCCGCCCGAAAGATATGGGGTATACCCTGTGTTCTCTCATGCTGGATCGGGCATATATGGGGGCCCTGGAAATCTGGACTAACGGGGGTGAGGATTAATGCTGCTTATAGCTGGTATCGTGCCCTTTGCGGAGGTTCCGCTGATCATGGGAAGCGTGGAAAGGAACGGCCAGTTTTTATCCTTGGCCGGTCACAATATTCCTTGCGGGCAGGGAACAGCGGCATTGATTAGTGCAGCGTTGGCCATGACCGAGTATTTGCAAGCCGATCCACCCCGGGCAGTGTTAGCCGGAGATACCGGAAGAGGTGGCGGCAGCTTCAAGGTCTATGAGTACCTGATTGAGAAGCTGGCGGAATTGGCCCCCCAAGTATTGGTTCTCCACTACTGGATGCCGAACCTGGAGTTGATGCAGCAGCTTTACGAAGCAGTGAAGGCTACTAATCCGGCTCCAGTATTAATTGCCGATGCTGCTTCTATGTATGCAGCCAAGGCGGTGGGCCTCGCTGCTGAATTTGATGTCTTTACCCCGGATCTGTCGGAATTGGCATTTCTGGCTGATGCGGAGGCAATTCATCCCGCCTATATAGATAAACACCTGTTCCAGTCCGCTGATTCTACTAATATGCCAGACCTGATTGACATGGCCTACCGGAATGGCGGAGCCTCCAAATACCTGCTGGTAAAAGGGAAGAAAGATTATATCGTGGACAGGAACAGAATAATTGCCGTTATTGATGAACCTGACGTGCCGGAACTCGAATGTATCGGGGGTACCGGTGATACCATAACCGGCATGTGTGCGGCTTTAATCTCAACAGGCATGGACATCAAGCAAGCGTTGATACTCAGTGCCCGGGCCAACCGTCTCGCCGGCATGATTGAGTCGATTAGCCCGGCCACCCGGATAGGTGAAATAACTAATCGGTTCCCGGAAGTGTTTAAACATCATTTGCATATTTAGAGCTTGTGTGATGGAGAGGAGGTATTGGAATGTCATTGGAAATCGATGTTCGAGGGCTGTCCTGTCCTATTCCGGTGGTCAAGACCCAGAAAGCCATGGAAAAAAGCCCGCAGGAAACGATTGTGGTATTGCTGGAAACCGAGGTATCCAAAGAAAATGTCACCCGACTTGCCCAGAGTAATGGTTACGACGTCACCGTTGAGCAGTCTGGTGATGAATATAGAATGGTTCTGCAGCCGGGGGCAAAATAACCGGGCTGGGCCCGGGGGACGGGTTTTTGACGAGCCGCGAGCCACCGTTTATCCGGGGAATAAATGATCCNNAAATGATCCGGCAGAAGTTCAGTGTTTAGCATTCCATGGGTTGCACCTGGCCCGAAATGAGCCGCGAGGGACAACCTGGAATTGCCGAGCGTAATCTGTTTATGAATCGTACAGAAGATGAACTCTGCCGGATCTCTATTTGGTTGCCAGAGGCTGTGGTGTGGATTTCTTTTACAATAAGTTATTTTTTGCTTAAACCGAATTTGAGAAGTGCTCACTTGCCTTATCCTACAGTGTTCACCCCCTGTTTTTGGCCTTCTCTCGTTCCATGTTGCGCAGGGCTACCCGCATTGGTTTGCCGACGTTGGTCCTTGGCAGTTCGTCAATGAACTCCACCTCAGTGGGAACTTTATAGGCGGTCAGGTATTGCCGGCAGTACTCAATTACCTCCTCCGCCGTCATGGTTTCCCCGGGTTTCAGGATAACAAAGCTCTTTACGGTCTCGCCCCGTTTGGGATCCGGGATTCCCACGGCACAGGTATCCAGGATCTTGGGATGACCGTAAAGGACCTCATCAATCTCCCGGGGATACACGTTGAATCCGCTGCACAGGATCATGTCCTTCTTGCGATCCAATATGGTGATATAGCCATCCTGGTCCATGGTGACAATATCACCGGTATAAAGCCAGCCGTCCCTCAGGGCGTTGGCAGTTTCCTCCGGATTATTCCAGTATTCACGCATCATCTGCGGCCCTTTGGCGATCAGTTCGCCCGGCTCTCCCAACGGAACCTCCTGCGTTCCGGTTTCCAGGTCAACCACCTTGATGTCAGTGTCGGGAAGGGGTAGTCCTACCGTACCTGGACGGGTACCGCTGAAGGGGTTAATGGTCAAAATGTTGGAACTCTCGGACAGGCCATAGCCTTCGCAGATCTTGGCTCCGGTCAGCTGCTCCATCTTGTTTATCGTTTCTACTGCCAAAGGAGATGACCCACACATCATGCCCATAATCGATGAGATTTTGGAATTGGGCGTCTCGGGATGGTTATTCAGGCCGATAATCATCGCGGGTACGGCAAAGAAGAAGTTGGGATTGTGCCGGTTTATGTTGCGAAGCAGATTATCCGGGGTGGGGGCTTCCACCATGATGAGAGTGCCCCCGTCGATCATATTAAGGTTCACGTTGCAGTTGAAACCGTAGATGTGATAAACGGGAATCGCCACCAGACACCTGAACTGCTGCTCAACCGGACGCAGGGGAGTTTTGAACCAGTACCAGTCAATCCAGGCCATAGCCTCAATATTGTCATTGGTCAGTACACAGCCTTTGGATACACCGGTGGTCCCGCCGGTGTACTGGAGCATGACTATGTCCTCAGGTGTTATGTCAATATCAGGTTCAGCGTCGGCGCCCCTGGCGACCAACTCGTAAAAGTCCAGAATATCCGGGGCCTGCTCCACGGCGACTGCCGGTCGGCCCGGCGTTTGGATCGCTACCACGCGCTTGACGGAAGTATGACCTTCCCGCATGATCTGAATAACCTTGTCGGCGAACATCGCCTGCACAATAACCGTTTCGGCACCCGAGTCCTTAAACTGGTGAGTGAGTTCCGAAACCGTATACATGGGGTTGGTGGGGACGATGATCGCTCCCAACTTGAAGCAGGCCTGCAAACCAAGGACATACTCCGGGATATTGAGACCCATCAATGCAATGCGGTCCTGCTTTTGGTAGCCCAGATCAATAAGGGCATTGGCCAGTTTTCTGGCGATAGAGTTTGCTTCCTGATAGGTTATTTCACGTTCTTCATGGATCAGATAGGTTTTGTCGGGTTGCTTGTTTACCCATTCAGTAAAGTAACT
>DCTH01000045.1:0-1947 GCA_002329495.1 Syntrophothermus sp. UBA1445
AGTCCAGCACTGTCGGAACCTCCTCTTTACGCACCTCTCCGGAGAAGAAGACCCGGGTGCTGAAGGTTCGATCAGGCCGGTTTTCACCGGGATTACCTGGAGGACGATTATCGGCTATGAAGCCAAATGATGGAACCACAAAAGTCCCCTTGCCCCAGCCAAAGTTGCTTTGACAGACTGAACAGATGACAAAATCCCCTTCCACTTCCACCCGCTGAGCTACAAAATTACTGCAATTAGGACAGATGGCATATTTATATCGGTCCCAGGCCTTGTTGGGACGTCGTTTTATATATCTGGAGGTCCAGACCTTACCCCCGGCCACCACCTGCCCCCCGGGAGCATACTCGGAGATTGCTATTCTCAAGTCCCGCTCCAACTGCAGCCGACGAGCCTCTTCGCCATGATGAGGAAGTTGCAGCTCCACCACATCCACCGGGAATCCATATTTGGGGAGGACACTCCGGCTGGCCAGGTATCCGATAAGATTCTTGTTTTCAATGGTGTTGATCAGCCGGTTGAGGTGATCCAGGTTTTTCCTCTGTTCGAAATACTGATGCCTCAATTCTTCCAGTTGAGTGAGGTCGCCAAGTACCTCTTCCGCCGCCTTGGCCAGATAGGCCTCATCCCCCTGAAAAAGGGTTTCTACCCAGGCCCAATCATCTATACCCAGGTCATCATGCAGGTGCGGCGGTACCACCCTGCGCAGAGCATCCAAAAGGTCAGCCGGCTGGGTCCGGAGATAGTCGGCAAACGCCTCNNCGCCTCGGGCCCTGGTGGATTATTCAGGAAGAAATCCTTTAATCTACCCTGGTCCTTGCCGAAGTATGGTCGGTGTTTATACCAAAAGGAAGCCAGGGCCATGGCATTCATATGGCGGCGAATTATCTTGTGATTCTCCAGTTTAAAATGTGGAACCCCTATTTTCCCGGAGACCATGCGCCAGGGCTCCCGGTAGTGATCAAAATCATGAGAACGACGCTGGGCAAAAGTCAAGGCCAAAGCAGCGGAAGTCTTGCGTCGTCCGGCCCGACCGGCCCGTTGGACGTAGTTGGCGGTGGTGGGAGGTACGTTGCGCATAAAAACGGTTTCCAGGCTCCCCACATCAACCCCCAGTTCAAAGGTGGTTGAACAGCTTAAAATATTGACCTTTCCCTGCAAAAACTTATTCTGCAGATCGGCGGCAGCGCCACTGGTCAGCTGGGCGGTATGTTCCTGCGCTATCATGCGCTGGGGCAAGATGTTTTGATACAGCAGGTAATAGTGATTATTGGCATTGATCTCCTGGGGATGACAGGGCCGGAGTCTGCCGTTGCAACGGAAGGTGGTACAGGTATCGCGTAGGTTGTGCAAGGTCAGGGAGTTGCACTTATCACAGATATACCAGACCAGAGTATCATCAATCAGAGTCGGCCTCAGCTCCCACATTTCAGGACGGAGGCGGAATACGACCCCCTCACCGCGAAGGTTATCCTCCACAAAATAGTCCTTGAAAAACCCATCTTTATACTGTTTGACAATGAACCTGTTCCAGATCTCATTAAGCAGGATGCGGCAGTCTTCATTGCTCAATCCGGCCTGCGTGTTACTGGCAAGCCTTTGTAGATAGTCAAGACGGCTGTTCAATCTATTAGAATTCCAGCCCATTATACCTTTGGCTCGACCGGCACTGTCAGAATGGGATCGGAAAAAATGCTCGCGGTTGCGAGGCGAAAAAAATTCATCCCTGGGTGAAACATTATCAGGAAACAGAATCGCACCCTGGCGACGCAAGGTATCCAGCAGAACTGAAACCAGAGTCCATACCTCATCGGATGAAAGCCCCAAAGGGCCTTCAAGTCCGCGGGGAGAAAACCAATTCGATGGCTTGACCAGCGAAAACCCCAATAGTCCCAGCCCTTCAAGGCTGTTTCTCCGGTCCAGGGCCATCAGCTCATGTATCAGCCA
>DCTH01000045.1:1972-3684 GCA_002329495.1 Syntrophothermus sp. UBA1445
ACCATTCCAGGTCTTCGGTAACCCGCAGCAGTGGTTCAATTAAATCGTTGACTCGCCACTGGTTGGACAGGACCTGCTGCCGGTAGGAATGAATGGTTCGCAGGATAAGGTTTCTTCGCTGTATCTGATTATAGGTGCGATTCAAGTAAGGAGCAAAGAAGGCCGCATCCTGCCGGCTATCGGAAAAAGCCAGCAGCTTACGGGATCCCTTCTCATTAAGCTTTGATGAAACTTCCTCGGGGCCGGCCCCCCAGTGATCGTCTTCCGCATTCTGGCTGGAAACTGTTAAATCATCAGCCTGAGGTTCGATCTCCTGGTAAAGGGCAGTGGCCAACACGGCAGCGGCGGCATCGCTTCCCACCAAAAACCGCCGGATTATGCCCAGCGGGCTGGTTCGGCCACAGGCAGTACAGGTTGATACCGTATCATTCTTGTTGGCCGGCACTTTAGTTACCACCTGATGGTGTTCCCCTGGGCAGTCGCACAACTCGCCCAGTGCACCCAGCCGATCAATGGCCCCACAGCAAAGACACAGGTTATATCGGTCCGGGTTTCCCAGGTCTGCTATCCCGACATCCTCATCCTCATCGATATCCCCTGTATCTTCAAGGGCGGTCTCCACCAGATAGTACTCGGCGGTGGCCTCATCGGCGGCCACCAGGTAATCCCGGTCATCAATTTCAGTACACTTACCTGTCAGGTACAAGGCTCCACAGTTGCNNAAGAGTCTTTTTGCGGGAGATAAAACCACGTAAGCTCCATCCAGCGATTTTACAAAAATATGATAGCGAGCCGGCAGCAATGAGCGGGACTCTTTCTCCAGGCGGGCCTGACTGCCCAGGTCAACCAGGGCGATCAGACAATCCTGAGCCCTGTCAGTATCAGGAAACACCTGATCAGCCAGCTGGGCCAGGTATTGGGCTTCTTCTTCCAGTAGAGACTGCAGCTGGTGAACTCGCTGATCCCCCGCCAGAACTGTGTACAGGTAGGCCGGCCAACCATAATGTTCTCCCTGGGCCCGGGCCAGATCCACCACCCGGGATGGAGCTTGTTGGGCAACGAGCTGGTCCAACCGGGGTATTGTTTCCGAGGTGTCGTCTGCGATGATTTCTCTCAGCCGTAGATAGACTTCAGGGGTGAATTGCCCCCACCCTTTTTCTTCACCATTCAAAGGCTCACGAGCCGCATATACCACATCCTGGCGGCTGGCATCATTTTCCATCCAATTAAACTCCGCCCCGAAGAGTCGGGAAGCAAACTCCACCACCTGGNNCTTTAACCTGCGCAACAGCATAGCTATTTCAATACCCTTAGCTCCTGAATAGACATGGGCTTCATCGATGACGATGAATTTCCAGCTACCGCTATGAGGACCGTCAAAAAAGACGCTGTCCTGTGGCCGGAGCAGCAGGTANNCACATCTGCTGACGGGAGACGAGTTCGTTTTTCAATGGTTCAACGCCCAATTTGCCTAACTTTTCCATGGCGACGGTGGTTTTTTCTTCGGTTTCCCCAGTATAACGTCCAAATTTAAGGTCGGGCATGTTTTTAAGCAGGAGTCGCAGCCGCTTCATCTGATCATTGGCCAGGGCATTCATGGGATAAAGCAGCAGGGCCCGCACTCCCGGACCCAGTTTACCGGCGGTCTTTTCCTTCAACAAGTGATCGATGATGGGAATCATGAAAGTCTCGGTCTTGCCGCTGCCGGTTCC
>DCTH01000041.1 GCA_002329495.1 Syntrophothermus sp. UBA1445
CACTTATTGTAGAAAGGTCGGTAAACATGGCAAAAGTACCGCAAAACCTGTTAAGACCTCCGGGAGAATATATTGATGGACAGATAAAAAAGGTTTTCATGCAGAGCGGGTTCGGTGGTATCCCACTCTGGACCGAGTCGGGTTGTGCGATATTTGTACACACCCAGTCAAGCATAATTGAGGCCTCCCAAGCCAGCAATCTGTCGATTGAACTGTGCTTTGAAGAATTCGATGGGGTCCCCCTAATCTGGTTTGATCTGCTTTTAGTTGACCAGAACCAGGAAAAGCACAATGTCTACGTGTTCCTGAATATTTTAGATGATCAATCAGTCTCCTGCCTCCAGGCACTGCCATATCAGCGATGGATCGTGATTCACTGGTACAATGAAGACCGGAAATTCTGCGGTTCCTCCCCTGTGGAATGGAACTCTGAAAACCAGAAGCGAGTAAAGGCGGTAACCGAACAAGCTCGTATGGTAATTGAACGCACCGGGGGCGGTGACTTCGAAGAAGCCATCAATCGTGTTAAGGGAAACAATCCGCTCTCATAGATTAATGCCCAACCAAAATATGCTTAAGCCGTTCGAACCTGTGCAGAGTGGGTAACCAGGTGTTATTCCCCTATCTGGCGCGGGAGGATCGACGTTTCTTTTTCCGGGCGGTTTTGCCGGGTGCAGTTCCGGGGGGAACAGGTACCGTGGGATTCGATTCCTTTTCCTGATCATATCGTTTCTTAAATTCCCGTTCCGCGGTCATCAGGTTGTCATAAAACGACTGCTGGCTCAGAAAGATGGCAAGCAGTTGCTGGCGCAGTTGCTCCAGGTGATCAACCTCATTCAAAAGGCTCTTTCTTTTGGCGTCATTGATGTCTAAGGCTGCTGCTTCGCTATTTATGAGTCGTTTCTTTGATTGAATCCACCTGGTTATAGATTTCAGGTCATCTTCATTCCTTAATAATATCTCCTTAAGCATAGCCGCAAGGCTTCCTACTTCCACTTCCGTGCCATTGTCTTTAATATCCATCGTAACTTCGGGGTGGGTCTTTAATATCCGACTTATTGAATCATTGTTCATCGGTAAAAGGGCCTCCTTTCGCTCGTCGGTCGAATACATATCATTGGTCTATCCTATTCCTAAGCTGGCCAGGGTGCTACCGTAACGGCAGTGAACAGTTCATAGCTTGCTTTCGTAGTGGTGATGATGGTATAAAGTCTGTATCTGAATTGAATTTTTTCTAGGGGAATAATCTTTGAAAATATTTGCTATTGGGGATCTGCATTTATCTAACGGGTCCAAACCAATGTATATCTTTGGCGAGGAATGGCGGGATCACGATAAAAAGATAGCGGCCAACTGGGACCGGATAGTAAGGCCTGAAGATACGGTTCTGATAGCGGGGGATACCTCATGGGCTATGCGTCTGCCGGAAGCTGCTGCCGATTTCGAGTGGATTGCCGCCCGGCCGGGCAGAAAGATCATGGCCAAGGGTAATCACTGTTACTTTTGGGCTACCCGGCGCAAGATGGTTGCGGCCCTGGAACCTCACGGGATTGAGCCTCTTAATGCGGAATGCACCATGGTTGGGTCAGTAGCCGTAGCCGCAACCCGGGGGTGGATAACACCAGGAGATCCCCGGTTTGATCCGGAAAAGGACGAGGCGGTTTACCAGCGAGAACTGCAACGGCTGGAACGGGCTCTTACCCAGGTTCCGGAAGACGCGGATCAGGTAATTGCCATGATGCATTTTCCGCCCCACGCTAACCAGGGAGAAGAGACCGGGTTTATTGAACTTTTGAGAGAACATGGGGTTGACAAGGTAGTCTACGGACATCTCCATGGCCGCTACCTGCAGAACGCGTTGACCGGCATTCACTGGAACATGGAATTCCACTGTGTTTCCGCTGATCACATCAATTTCACCCCGATTCGGATCCTGTGAACAGAATAAGGGGACAGTTCTGTCATGATTAACGGAACCATCCCCCTGGTAACAGGTTAAAACTGTCTCAACCTACTGCATGGGTTGCTGGAAGTTACCGGCCTGCTGTTCAATGATTTCCTGGTGACCCTGTTGGATGTGCTGTTGCTCGTTGGGATTCAGCATATAGATCAGCTGCTGCAACTCTCCAACATGCCTTTTTTCCTCGTCAGCGATGTGGTAGAGGACTTTCTTTACCCTTTCATCGGAGGTGGACAAGGCGTGAGCCTCATAACCTATAATAGCTTCCAGTTCACCTGCCATATCGACCCGCAAGGCTTGAATCAGTTCTTCATTGGACATCTGCCGCGGGACATTGGCAACAAATGGGTTGCCTAGCATAACCATATATTTCACCTCGGTTGTATTTTTTTATATTCTTTGTATGAAGGCTTTAATTATGTCTGGGAATAGTTCGCACCTCTTCACCACATCGTTGTGTGGAAAATTTTTCGTTTTGTTCAAACCAGTCATGATCTCTTTTAGTAAACGAAGGAAAACTGCACTTTTTGTAGAAGTAAATAGAAGACAGCAAAGAGATACTCATCAGGAGTAACGAGATGGCGAACTCTGCTTTATCTGTTGAACTTGCCCGCAGTATTGTATTGTTCCTGGCCTTTGGCAGTTTCTTGTGGTTAAACCGGACCAGAGAGCTGGGAGATCGTGTGGGATTAAAGCTACTGATATTCGGTTTTCTACTATCAATTCTGGCTGAGGGTATATATCTGGCGATGCTTTCCGGTCTTAACGTTGTTTTTGACTGGATGCTGGTTATCGTAGAAATCACCTGTCATTTATTGGGGATAGGTTTGGTATTCGCCGGTCTTCTGATTTGGTTCCTGGACTGGAGAAAGCTAGCCGAGTCGCAGCGCGAATTGCTCAGGATAGCCCGGGAATCAGAGGAGGCTTTGCGTCTTGGTGAGACCCGCTACCGGGGGGTAGTTGAGAATCAGACCGAATTTATATCCCGATTCTTACCGGATGGCACCCTTACTTTTGTAAACGAGGCGTTGTGCCGTTATGTCGGCAAATCTCAGGATGAACTGCTTGGCCGTCGGTTCTTTGACTTTATTCCAGATGAAGAGGGGAAAAAATCTGCGGATCATCTTTACACGGTAACACCGGATAATCCAACCAAATCGAATACCCACCGGGCGGTAATGCCTGATGGCCGGGTACTATGGACCCAGTGGACCCAGCGGGCGCTATTTGATGAAAATGGGCGTATAGTAGAATTCCAGTCTGTAGGGCGGGATATCACCCGACAGAAGAAGATGGAAGATGAATTAAGGCGTTTGAGCCTGCAGGACTCACTGACTGGTATGGCAAACCGGGCATTTTTTGAGCGGGAGATGAAGAAATACGAGGACCAGACCCCGGTAGGCCTGATGATTTGCGACCTGGATGGCCTCAAACTGGCCAATGACACTCTGGGTCACAATTTTGGTGATGAACTCTTACTGAACGCTGCCCGTTTGATTTCTTCCTGCTGCACCAACGGTGAGACGGTTTCCCGGATTGGGGGCGACGAGTTTGCGATTCTGTTTAAGGACGCTACTGAGGAGTATATGCAGGAATTCAAACACCGGGTTGAGTCACTACTGGAAGAGTTTAATCAAACAAGCTCCGNNGAGGCTGATAATAATATGTACCGGGAAAAGCTTTACAGCAGTCGCAGCCCGCGCAGCAATATAATCAGGACTCTGGCGAGGGCCTTAGAAACCAAAGACTTTATTGCCATGGGACATGCAGAACGCCTTCAGAAGCTATTAGAGGCTACTGCTCGATCAATTGGACTGCAGCAGAATGCTATCAATGGGTTGCGGCTGTTTGCCCAGGTGCATGATGTTGGGAAGGTGGGTATTCCCGATGACATTCTCTTCAAGGGTGGGCCCCTTAATGAAGTGGAGGTCAAGGAAATACAGCGGCACTGTGAGATCGGCCATCGCATTGCCTTGTCATCACCTGATCTGGCACCAATTGCCGAGTGGATTTTGACGCATCATGAGTGGTGGAATGGAGAGGGATATCCCCTCGGCCTTAAGGGGGACGAGATTCCAATCGAGTGCCGGATATTTGCCATAGCTGATGCGTATGACGCCATGACCAGCGAACGGCCATACCGAAAAGCACAACCAGTTGAGTATGCGATTGCAGAATTGCGACGCCATGCAGGATCGCAATTTGACCCCAAATTGGTTGAAGTCTTCATCAAGGTCATTCAGTCGTCCAACTCCAAGTCCTACCGTCAACCACCAGAAATCTATCCCCTATCGAAGCGCAGTTTCTCTTGACAAGCTCCTGTCATTTAGGTATTCTCATAAAGTGGCTAATGAACAGCTACCGTACGGCGAGGGCTTTTTGGGTTGAAAAACTGCGACAGACGTTGTATAATATTCTGGCGGCGAATCGTGCGGGTGTAGCTCAATGGTAGAG
>DCTH01000233.1 GCA_002329495.1 Syntrophothermus sp. UBA1445
GGATAGCTACCGCTGCATTGGTGCCAGCGACCACATCACCGGCTGAGATTGGAGAACCCTGGGGTGTCTCGTACATGGCACTGAAACCAGCCGCCGCCTGCGAAATTATGTCATAACCGGGTCGGTTGCTGTATGGTCCCCAATGGCCGAAGCATGATATAGAGCAATAGATGATATCTTCCNNCGGGGGTGTAGTTTTCAATAAACACATCCGCTTTCTTGATTAAATCGGTTACAATCTCCTTGGCCTGGGGTTTTTTCAGATCCAGGGAGACGCTTTTCTTACCCCGGTTGAGATTGATCGAATAAGAACTCTGTTCAACGCCATTTACCGTTTTAATCAATAACAGATGCCTTTCGTTAGCTCCCACCATATATGGTTCTATTTTAATGACGGTGGCTCCCATATCAGCAAGCAATCGGGTCGCATGCGGTCCGGAGAGAACCCAGGTAAAGTCAAGAACTGTTACCCCATCCAAACACCCGACCGGCAAATTATCAAACTGCTTCATTTATTCCACTCCTCTTTCGCTTCCTGCCGCATAACTAAACCAATTTGTCTCCAATACTCATTTTAATCTAATTCTGTCATTATGTTGGTTTTTATTTACAACAATTGGTCCAGTATACGCTTAGCATTTTCCCAATTGTGCTTGTTTTCAAAATAGATTCTCTTCCCCCGGTTGGTAATCCGGTAGTATTTCCTTCTTCCGCCCTGGCTCTCATCACCCCAGTATGAAGTCACCGCTCCTTCATTTTCCAACCTCTTAAGGCTTGATGCCATAGTAGATTCCTTCAGTTCATACCGGCCATCCGTTTTTGCCTGTACCAGCTTTTTCATCTCATACCCGTATTTGTCACCACTCATCAACAGGTTCAGGATAATCGTGTCAGTGTGTCCCCGGAGCAAATCCGAGGAAATCCGGTTATCGAGCAAGGTATCACCTCCCAGCAACACCACCATATTATGTCGACAGTCGTGGTATATCATATTTCGTTGTATATCTACAATCGATACTATTTAACACCATTATATCTTGTTTTATGATGGATTGATATCTCATTTTCTTGGTTTTCCCCTGCCCCGATAGATTCTCGGAATGTTCCAGCTGACAGAATCCAGGTTTCGAATAGATGTATACAAACAAAGGCCATTTTTCATATCTTAGTATTACGCCGGTTATCAAAGGTGTTTTAGGTTATCCATTTCGGCAGGCCCTGTCTATTGTCACCCTATTTCCGTCTCAAATTCGTGCCTGTCACACCAATCACCGTTACTGCTTAATATATAAAACCAGAATACTTCTGTCACTGAATCATAGATAATCAGTAAACATTAGAAGGTCAGAGAGGAGGATCGTCTTGTAATGGCTTTTGATCTTAAAGAACTGATTATAAAGGATCGCCATTCCAGGAAGCACGAGGCATTTGAGGGTACTTTTCTGGATTACTTGAATCTCGTAAAACATGATCCTGCACTAGCTATGCTGGCCCATGAACGAATGTATAACGTAATCGTCGGCAGTGGAACCGAATCGATTAACACTGAAGACGATCAACGACTCAAAAGGATATACGGAAAAGAAACCATAAAGAGATACAAGTTCTTTGAGAACGAGTTTTTTGGAATTGACAAAACCATCATGGAACTGGTCCGTTATTTTCATTCCGCCGCCATGCGCGGGGAGGAATCCCGTCAGGTGCTCTACCTGGTGGGCCCGGTTGGCTCAGGCAAATCATCACTGATGGAAAGCCTAAAACGGGCCCTGGAAAAGCATCCTCCCATCTATGTGCTGAAAGACTGTCCCATGCGGGAAGAACCCCTGCACCTGATTCCGAAACACCTGAGAGATAAGTTCTCTGAGATTCTTGGGGTTAACATTGAGGGAGATCTATGCCCTATCTGTCGTTATCGCCTGATTCATGAATACCAGGGTGAATTTGAAAACTTCAAGGTGGTAACCGCCAATTTCTCCATTCGCTCGCGCAATGGTATCGCAGTGGTACCTCCGGTCGATCCCAACAATCAAGATACCTCCGTCCTTACAGGTTCGGTCGATATATCGAAAATGGACCTGTACCCAGAGGATGATCCCCGGGTCTTATCACTAAACGGGGCCTTCAATGCGGGCAACCGGGGACTGGTGGAGTTCATTGAAATCTTTAAAAACGATGTGGAATACCTCCATACCATACTTACCGCTACTCAGGAGAAATCGATTCCATCACCGGGCAAAAATTCAATGATCTACTTCGATGGCATCATACTGGCTCACTCCAATGAATCGGAGTGGAATAAATTCAAGTCGGATCACACCAATGAGGCGATACTGGATCGCATCGTCAAGATTGAGGTCCCCTACTGCCTGGAACTGAACGAAGAGGTTAAGATCTATCAGAAAATATTGAAGAAGAGTAACTTCAAAGCTCACATCGCGCCCCACACTATCGAGATGGCCTCCATCTTCGCCATCATCAGCCGCCTCACTCCTTCCTCCAAGGTTGATATCATCACCAAGATGCGCATTTACAACGGCGAAGAGGTCTTACAAAAGAATGCGACCCAGAGGATCGATATTCAGGAATTAAGAGAGGAAGCGGGGCGCGAAGGATTTCAGGGAATCAGTACCCGCTTCATTATGAAAGCGATAGATAACGCCCTTTCCGAATCGGAACATGATTGCATAAACCCCATCGTCCTGCTGGATTCACTGGTGAAATCAGTTCGAGCCAGCGACTTCGGTGACGATGAAAAGAAGAAGTTGCTCACCTTTTTGCAGGATGTTGTAAAAAAAGAATACAACCGGGTGCTGGAAAAAGAGGTCACCAAAGCTTTTATCCACGGTTTTAATGAACAGGCCGAGGCTCTGTTCAACAACTATTTGGACCACGCCGAGGCCTATGTCAACAAGGTCAAACTCAAAGACAGGAACACCGGTGAGGAACTCGAACCAGACGAGAAATTCCTGGAATCGATTGAGAGCCAGCTGGGACTGACCGGCAGTGCGGCCCGTGGTTTCCGCCATGATGTAACCGCCTATATGTTTTCTCTCTTAAGGAACGACAGGAAGATTGATTATGACAGTTACGGTCCGCTTAAGGAAGCCATCGAGAAGAAACTGGCTTCCTCGGTGAAGGAGTTATCGCGAATAATAACCCAGGCTCGCGTCCGGGACAGTGAGCAGAGCAAGAAATACAACCAGATGGTCGAGGAAATGAAACTCAATGGATACTGTGAATACTGCTGCAATGTGGTTCTGAAATACGCCGCCAATAATCTGTGGAAAGACTGAGTTGTGAGCGGTGGTTGGTTGCGAGCGTAAGTGCTACCAGTTTGCTGATGGAATAGAGCCCGGGAGTGATTGGTTTGGCTATTTTCCGTGATTACGATAGCGGCGGCAGAGACAGGAGCGCTGAAGATCGCCGGCGTCACCGGCATCTGGTGGAGGACTCCATCAAGAGAAACATCGGCGGCATTATTGCTGAAGAGAGCATCATTGGTAAGAGCAAAGATAAGATTATCAAGGTGCCGATCAAAGGGATAAAGGAGTACCGCTTTGTTTATGGTGAAAACCAACCGGGAGTGGTGTCCGGCACCGGTGATGAGAAACGTGGCGATGTACTCAAGGGAAGACAGAAAGCCAGCGGCCCGGGAAGCGGAGATAAAGCCGGTTCAGCCGAAGGCGAGGATTACTATGAGACCGATATCACTCTGGAGGACCTGATCCAGTACCTGTTTGAAGATCTGGAGCTGCCTAATATGCAGCGAAAGAAGTTCTCCTGGGTCGAAACCGAGAAGAGTCACAAGCGCTGGGGAATTCAGAGAAAAGGTATCCCCCCCCGGTTGTCCAAAAAACGTTCCATGCAGGAGAGGATCAAACGCAAGAAGTCCATGGAGAGATCATACCGGGAACTGGGTCTGGATCTCCCCACGGAACGCTTCCCCTTCCGCGAGGAAGACCTGCGTTATCAGAAGGTAAAGGAAGAGATGCGGCCCCAGTCCAATGCGGTGGTCATGTGTTTAATGGATAACTCGGGTTCCATGTATCAGAATAAGAAATACCTGGCCCGTAGCTTTTTCTTCCTTCTGTACCAGTTTGTCAAATACCGTTATGTGAATGTTGATCTGGTCTTTATCAACCACACCACCACCGCCAAAGAGGTTAATGAGGACGAGTTCTTTCATCGTGGGGAATCAGGGGGAACCTTTATAAGCAGCGCCTATGAGAAGGCCCTGGAAGTGATTGACGAACGTTACAATCCGGAAATCTGGAACATATACACCTTCCACTGCAGTGACGGCGACAACTGGTCAGAGGATACCCCCCGGGCCATCGCTAAGGCCAAGGAGTTATGCTCCCAGTGCAATCTGTTTGGTTATGGAGAGATCAGTGTCGCCGGCAATGAGCACTACAAACCCCTGTATACCATGATGGATGAGTTTAAACAGCATATAAAGGCCGAGAACTTTGTCGCGGTATCAATCGAGAGCAAAGAAGATATCTGGCCGGCGTTTAAAAAGCTGTTAACCATCGCGGAACGGGAGTGATTTATCTGCCCGATTACACTATTTCCGATCTGGAATACTACAACCGTCTTATCGAGCAGACGGTCCATAAGTTCGGACTTGATTGTTACCCGCAGGAGTTCGAGATATGCAATTATGAAGATATGCTAAGCTATGAGGCCTATTCCGGCATGCCTGCCCGTTACCCGCATTGGAGCTTCGGGAAGGCCTGGGAACGGAAAAAGACCTTCTATCGCTACAATTTAACCGGTCTGCCATACGAAATGGTGATAAACTCCAATCCCTGCCTGGCCTATTTAATGAAAGACAACACCCTGCTCCTGCAGGTGCTTACTATCGCTCACGTATACGGCCACAACGATTTTTTCAAGAATAACCGCTTGTTCAGAGCTGGGACCCGGGCCGAATACACCGTTGAAATGTTCAAATCCCATGCCAACCGGATAAGGGAGTACATCGCCGATCCCAGCATTGGTTACAACAGAGTGGAGCGAATCCTGGATGCGGCTCACGCCCTGCGCTATCAGGTACACCGTATTACCAATGAGAAGCATCTTTCTCCTGAGGAACAAAAAAAACGCCTGATGGAGGCGTACTACAATCCCCGGCCGGCTGAAGGCAAGAGTTTGGCATCTGAAAAGAAAGGATCCGCACCCAACTGGGAGCAGATCCCGTTGGAGCCTGAAGAGGATATACTCCTGTTCCTAATACGCTATTCGCGTTTGACCGAATGGGAAAAAGACATCATCAACATTGTCAGGGACGAAACCCTTTATTTTATTCCCCAGATTGAAACCAAGATAATGAATGAGGGGTGGGCCAGTTTCTGGCACTACCGGATCCTGAATCAGTTGGATCTCCCACAGGCGATGCATCTAGAGTTCATGAAACGGCATAACCAGGTGGTTTCCTCGCATGAAGGTTCACTTAACCCGTATCACCTGGGGTTTGAGATGTGGAGTAAACTTGACCGTGAAACTGAGGATAAACGGCTCATCTTTTCCATAAGGGAACAGGAAAGAGATGTCTCTTTTCTCCTCCGTTATCTGGATGAAGAGCTGTGCCGGGAATTGAACCTGTTCCAGTACCAAAAACATGGCAACAGCTATGTGGTAACCGAGGTTGCTGATGAACCCGGTTGGAAACAGATCCGGGATACCTTGATAACCAATACCGGTATGAACGGTATACCGGTGATAAAAGTCATAGATATCAGTGCGGGAAATGTCCTGGAATTGGCCCACGAACAGGATGGACGGGAATTATTGCTGGTATGCGCCCAGCAGACCCTGAAATACCTCGCCCGCCTGTGGGGTCACAGAGTAAGACTGCATGCCAAAATCAATGGTATCTACCGCAAACTGGAATATGAGGAGTAAAGAGACCGCGGTTCTAAATGGTAATCCATGGCACGATTCGACTATACAAATGGTTCCCCCTTTCGCTAATCCACTGACAACGGCCGCTTGATATCAACTTTTCTGCCCGATTCCCATTATTTGCCTTTATTTGTCCTCCCCATACCTTAATAACTCAACTTTCGCAGTTGACAAAAACCATGATCTTTGACATCTAAAAATCGGCAAAAATAAGGGCGAAACCCCTAAATC
>DCTH01000066.1:0-3062 GCA_002329495.1 Syntrophothermus sp. UBA1445
CCGAGGCCTGCCAGTGGCGTTCCCGGTCCGGGGCATACTTGGACCCTGAGGAATCCACCACCTGGGTATAGGGTCCGGCGATCTTGGCCAGTTCCGGAAAACTCTCCTGCAGGGAGGCGGTTCTAGGTCCGGCGTAGGAATGGAACAGGGCATAGGCGAATCTTCCGTTGTAGAGCAGGACCTGTCCCCGGGTGTCCTCCACCGCTTTNNCTGATCGCCGGGGTTATGTCCCGGCGGTTATAAGCCTGGAAGTGCTCCGGGAGGTCGCAGGTATCGGTGTTGTGCTCTTTTTGCACCCCACCACGGACAATCTTGGCCATGGTCATACTCCGGGCCACAATCGCCTGGGCCTTAAGGGCTTCAGCCGGGAACTTGGGTCCGATCTCTGCGGCTACCACGCCCTCCAGGTACTTTTCGAGCGGCATTTTTTCTGTACTGTTGGTGGCATGAAGGTAAACGGTAATGGTTGGCTCTTCCCGGTATTTCTTGACTTCAGGTGCCGGTGTGACTGGTGCAGGCTTGCGCGGTGTCGGGGTACGCATCTGCGGACTTATCACGAGGATTGCCAGCAAGAGGACTGCGGCGATCCCCACCAGCCATAAGGAGGTCTTGTTTTTAAAAAGGTCCTTGAAATCATTCGGCATGAAGTTTCACCCCCGAGGTTTGTCTGGTTATAGATTTCCCCGCCCCTGGTTTGTTATTCGATGGAATGGTCTGCTATGATAGAAACGATACTTCGGTTTTCATCCCAAGGTGGAAGCATCCGGCATCGTTGGGGGGCGAGCAGTCATGCGGGAATTGGACGTAGGCCAAACATCCTGCCNNTTGATCACCGGCGTGTCCGCCGGCAAGCTGTTGCCGGGGGGTTACTGTCAATCGTAAGTAATGTGTTGAGGATAATGTGAGATGAACATAGTGCTGGTTGAACCGGAAATACCACAGAATACANNGGCAATATCGCCCGCACCTGCGCCCTGACCCGCAGTACCTTACACCTGGTGAGGCCGCTGGGGTTCTCTCTGGAGGATCGCTACCTCAAACGAGCGGGTCTGGATTACTGGGAGCATGTGCGGTTACTGGAGTGGGACAGCTTTGATGACCTGGTTAAGGCTAATGTGGGGCGACGGTTCCACCTGGCGACTACTCGGACCGATAAGACCTATGATCAGGTCCGGTATGAGCCTGGGGATTTTCTGGTTTTTGGGAAGGAAACCGCGGGACTCACGCCTGATATCCTGGCGATGTTTCCCGGGAGTCAGATCCGCATTCCCATGCTGGATCTGGGGCGGTCCCTGAATCTAGCCAACTCGGTGGCGATCGTCCTGTATGAGGCTTTACGGCAGCAGGGCTACCCGGGACTGAGGTAAGGGCATCAAAAAACCTCGTTATTAACGAGGTCTTTCGGTAGGTATTATTCTTCGGCTTCTTTGATCGCCTCGGTGGGACATACCNNCTACGTATTTGTCCTCGCCTTCGCTGATGGCTTCCGCCGGGCATTCATCCGCGCAAAGGCCGCAGCTAATACACTCATCATTGATTACATGTGGCACGAATCTTCCCTCCCCATAATATTAAATGATAACGCTATTATATTATCAAAAATAGCGCGGCAATGTGAAGCGTTATTTCGAAGGCAGTAAATGGTGACGGAGGCGCAAGTCGGGGACGGTTCTTTACTTGCTCCCCAGTCGATTTTTCGAAGGAGGAGCGAGCTGCTTGAGGTGTCTTTTGATGGTTAACGGTGACTACGGTGATTGTGCATGGTACCGGCAATATAAGGATGGTTTTGACCGGGTAATCTGTGTTGATGGGGGTACTGATTGGGCTCGGCGCTTGGGAATCGTGCCCCACCGGGTAGTGGGAGACATGGACTCAATATCGCCGGAAGCCATGGATTATGCCGCCTCGCTGGGAGCCGAATTAACCGTGGTACCTCGGGAGAAGGATAATACCGATTTCCAGCTGGGTCTGGAACTGGCGGAGGAGGACGGAGCCACCGAGATTGTGGTCTGGGGTGGTACCGGTTCCCGCCTGGACCACAGTCTCTCCAATCTTTTCAGTGCTACGGCTTTGGTCCTGCGAGAAATTAAAGTATGTTTTCAGTCGCCGGGGAACGATATCTATCTCATCAACCGCCACCTGGTTCTGCCGGGTAAGGTCGGGGACACGGTATCCCTGATCACCATGGGTGATGAATCCCGGGGGGTTACCCTGCACGGGTTTCAGTATCCTCTGACCAACGCGACCTTGAGAGGGCGCTGGCAGTACGCCGTTTCCAATGTCATTGTCGAGCCTAATCCGGCGGTGGAAATTGAGAGCGGGGTCGTGGCGGTGATTCATTACCGGGAATTGCCCTGAGACCGCTTGCCAGCATAATACGGTCCCATCTCGACCAGAATAAATGCATCAGGATCAAGCAAAATGAGGTTCCTGAATAACCCGGGTTGACTTTGGCTTTGATTCTTTGCCACTCCACAGTGCTTGGAATTGTCCAGTACGTCCGGGAATAAATGTGATTGGCCAGAGTAAACGGGTTGGGTCACAGGATAGTCAGAAGGAGGAATCGATTTTGGAAAAAAATCTGGGACCTATTATGAGCAAGAAGGATTTCCTGAGTGACGGGGTATTTGACAAGGAACCGTATGAAGGCCTGTTAATCAGTGCCCGTTCCGATGGCAAGCTGGACATCGGGATACAGCTGACACAGGATACGGTTCTGAAGGTTGATGAGGCTTACGGCGAGGAGGTCAGAGAAAAAANNCCCAGATCCTGGCCATTCAAAAACAGTGGGGCGAAAAACCAGACCTGCAGAACTACGACGGTTAAAGAATCGGAGGTGGAAAACACCTCCTTTTTTTGTGGGTCCTGTTGGGGTCGGACTCGTAATCCGCCAGAAGGGCTATTTTATTTGGCGTTTATTTGCTTTGGTAAAATCGCCCGCGATTCAAGCTAAAAGCACCTCTAAGACTATAGGACAAGTAATTCAAGCATTATTGCACATCCGTATAAATTGTAGTATAATACTTTCCGTGGCGAAAGTCGGGGCGTGGCTCAGTTTGGTA
>DCTH01000066.1:3121-4477 GCA_002329495.1 Syntrophothermus sp. UBA1445
GGGACGGTTCTTTACTTGCGCCCCTAATTTGTGTCCCCATCAGGATTTCCCAACAATTCGGCTAACCCTTGATTCACTTATCCCAAAGAGCTTCCCGATGTCTCTTAACGACAAGGACGAGTTCTTTCTGAGCTCCCTTATTAATTGATCTCGTACTGGTAAGTTTCGACTTNNGGTCGTTCATAGCAAGGTTTTCCCGGTTTAGCAGGATTTCAAGCTTGTTCCGAGCTTCATGAATACTGCTGACATAATCATGATTTTCAACACTCAGAAGTTCATGGTCTTCATCAATATCCAGGATAATTTCCTCGCTCGCTGAATCCTCATTGACGAAACTAATGTATTTTTTGACAGCCACATCGCGCTGGGTTGAAAAGCACCCCAATACCTTGGCGGTATCGAGCAATCCCAGGTAATCGTTGGCCAGTCCGCTGTAGAAAACATAGCTGCTCCACTTATACATTTCCGGTTTGGCTGTCATTCCGGCCTTGACGGGGTTGTTGTGAATATACCGGCTAACTGCCAGTAAGTAGCGGTCATCCTGTACCAGTTCGCTCTTAAATCGATCCTGAAACAGATGTCCCAGGCGTTCATGGGTGCGGTTAAAGTAGGAAACATAACTCACGTTAATGCTTTTCATTAGTTTCGAAATATCATTTCCATTGTCGTTCATGAGCAGGTGAAGATGGTTATCCATCAAACAATAACAATAGACCAGGAAATTGTACTTTTCCTTGGCCTTCGCAAGGATTTCCAAGAACCTGGCCTTATCGGATTCGTCCTCGAATATATTCTTCCGTTCATTTCCCCGTTGAATAATGTGGTAGGTACTGAATTCCCCACGAATTCGCTGTAACCGCGGCATACCNNNCGCGCAAGTAAAGAACCGTCCCTAACTTGCCCGAGGTTACTGTTTTAGTGGGAGTTGGGATTTGTAGTTAGTGAAAACGTCGGTGGAGTCGGCGATCTGAGCTGGAGATGCCAGATCGGACCAGTATTCGCCCAGGTTGAACAACTCTTCGAAATATCTGGTCTGAAGGCCCTGAAGCCGGTTGCGGTTGTCAATCAGCAACTGGCGCAAGTCATCGTTGATCATCTCATTGATTGCCGTCTGGTAGTTGGAGAGGAGCTGCTTCTCCATCAGCAGGATGTCATTTAACCGGTCCCGCAGATTCATGTTGGGATCCTTAACCTTGGGCAGCTCCGGGGAGACCGGTTTGCCTATCTTCCGAACCCCTGTTTTTGAGGTTACAGTTTGCTGGGTATCCACTAATGCATTCCTCCTTGTGCGCTGTTAACCTGGGTCAGGTAATTAAGTACCGCAGTGTAGTTCTGCTGGTGTACACCAGCGGTGTC
>DCTH01000066.1:4522-7293 GCA_002329495.1 Syntrophothermus sp. UBA1445
CGTAGTTGAGCTCTTTGACTGACAGGTTTTTCATGTCGCATCCTCCTTCATATTTGCCGATGGAATACGGTAGTGTGATCAAACCCCTGTGGTTGGGGACCACAGGGGCCATGCCAGGGGAAATCGAAGTCGGGTTAGCCGACCCATTTCATGACCCACCATAGCCGACGGTCCGGCGCCATTCGCGTCCGCATAACGAACCTTTCCCAACTCGCTTTGCGGGATCGGGTTTGGTGCGCAAGTAAAGAACCGTCCCCGACTTGCGCGTTTGACCTATGGTTATTGGCGGATCATTTTGGCGTTCCGGCCCATGGGTTTATCCATTACCACGTGTTCGATGGACAGGGGTTTGCCTTCCACGGTGATCTGCACCTGGGTGATATCGTCCAGTTCGGTCAGGGTGTTGACGATGGAGTTGATGGTCATTGATTCGCCGGCCGCTCCTCCCGAATGCTTGCTGTGCATCTCCGAGGAGAAGTCGACATAGGCGGTGGTGCCTCTTACTTCGACCGAACGGACAGTAGCTTCTGCGGGTATGGTGCGGCGAAGCTCGGTGTTGCGCGGTCCTTTGATTAACTCGTTGACAACCGTTTTGATATATCCGGCCAGACTAAGGTTATTTGGTACCGATATAGTTCTGGTTTCCGGGACCACCGCGGTGGCCTCCGGATTGGCAAAATAGAGGGTTACATTCTTTTTTACCACCGACGGACTCGGTGTCTGGGCAGGCGCTGGTACGGGTTTTTGGGCTGGGGCTGCGGTTTGGGCTTGCATGGGGAAGGTCTTCATCCAACCCCGGGCCTTGCCGCTGGGTCCTTTCAGTTCCTCGCCTTCAACCAGGATTTTCACTTCGTCAATCTCGTCAAATTGAGTCAGGGTGTTGACGAAAGCGCCTACCCCCAGGATCTCAGCCATGCTGCCGCCAAACTGTGCAAAGTCGTCATTGACATCGACAATCAGCTTGTCGCCTTGTTTTATGGTCCCATAAACTCTGGTATTAGGTGATATATTGACCCGGTAGTTGTCATTTTCCGGGCCTTTGATCAGGGCCCTCAGGACGACGGTGTACTTGTCTTCCCCGGCATTAATCACGACCTGCCGGTCTTCAGTTACCAGTCTTTCGTTATCCTCGTTGGCAAAGTAGAGCTTAACCGTTTGGGTAGTCCGGTCAGGGCGCTGGGGAACGTTATCCTGTTCCTGCGCACACCCAGCCAAGAGGTTGACCATCGAAAGTGCAGCCAATAACAGGGTTAAACGTTTAACCATTCAACTCACTCCTTTCCTGTGAGTTAGTATGCTCAAACCACCGCCAATCTTGCATTGCCGGAGTAGTAATCCAGGTGGGCCCTAACCGAGAAACTCTTTCAGTATCGCGCAGACCTCTTCGGGATACTGGTTGAAAAACAGGTGCCCGCCTCCTGGAATGGTTATAAGTTGAGCTCCCGGGATACGCTCGGCCAGTATCCCGGAGTTTGGAGGGGGAACCAGGACATCCATATCTCCTGTTACTACCAGAGTTTCATGTTTGATCTGCGGGAGGCGTTCAAAGGTATCATGAGCCAGAATAGCTCCCAATTGCCGGAAAAACACTTTCGCCGGCATCGGAGAGATGGCCATTGATCTGACGAAGGCCTTCACTTTTTCGGGACTGTTCCTGATGAAGTCCGGGGTAAATACCAGGTCCAGGGTCTTTTCGGGGGAGGAAATGCTGTCTGCCAGGATTTGCAGGGTTTCCGGGGTGGCGGCCACAGAATGCGCCGGACCGCAGTTGGTGCACCCCAGGACCAGCTTTTCCACGGCTTCCGGAAACAGCAGCGCGATCTCCTGAGCAATCATGCCGCCCATGGATATTCCCATGACATGAGCTTNNTTATCAATCCCCAATCCCCGCATAAGACCCACGGTATCGCGAGCCATCATGGGGATGCTGTATTCCATATCCGGAGCCTCAGTTCTGCCGGCTCCCCGGTTATCGATCAAAATCACCTGGTAATCCTGACCGAGCCGTTCGATGAACTCATCAGGCCACCAGTCGCTGTTGCCGGCCAGGCCCATAATCATCACCAGCGGAAAACCCGCACCAGCTGTGCGGTAATACATGTTGATATCGTTTACAGATTGGTATGGCACATCTTGTCCCCCTTTGTGATTGATAGCATCATGATAACCTTAGATTACCTGATAAATCCAGGTGCAATTCAGAAAGGTAAAGGCCGTCAAGCAGCAAACGGCGGTTGCCGCGCATGCGCACGGTAGACCGCCGTTGGTGAATTCTTTTTTGCCTGACGCCCCTACAGCATATATGTAGTTTCGGTAAGCGCAGTTGCTGGTGGCTGCGATGTGAGGGCCCGGATTTGCAGGGTCTCACTGGCCGCTGGCGATTCACAATCTCCCCAGGGAGTGATCGATGTTATCCGGATTAATAAAAAATCCTCTTGCTGTTGTAATGATCATAGATGTGCTGCAGAGTTTCCCCGAACCGCTGATAGTGTACGATTTCTCGCATCCGCAGCCAGGCCAGGGTCTCAGTGACACCGGGATCATCCGACAGCTGGATAAGGTATTCATACGTGGAGCGGGCCTTTTGTTCAGCCGCCATATTCTCGTGCAGGTCGANNCCAGGGCACCCCATCGCCATTAACGAAGTACAAGGCCTTGTCATGGTCAGCATAATAGCCTTCCATACCCGCTGCCTTGATCTGCTCGATAGAAGCATCCTTGATCAGGTTATAGACCAGGGTGGCTACGATCTCCATGTGGGCCAGTTCTTC
>DCTH01000061.1 GCA_002329495.1 Syntrophothermus sp. UBA1445
TATTATATCAAGGATGTCCTCCAATGCTTGAGGATGGCCCTCTTCCTTCATGATTTGAGCCATGCGCAGTAATCTGAACCGGTTCTTTCGCAACTCCTCAATCCTGCCCAGGAGGGTGTTTTGATCGAGAAACTCGTCAATTATCAATAATGCCGCGCCTTTTTTCTGCAGGTACCGGGCGTTCTTTTCCTGGTGGTTTTCGGCCGCATACGGGTAAGGAACCAGAATGGCAGGGACCCCTCGAACCGCCAGCTCGGAAAGGGTGGCCGCCCCCGCGCGGCAGATTACCAGATCAGCCATGGCTAAAGCCAATTCCATGTTGTACAGGTAAGGATAAATCCTGACGTTATCCGGAAGATTAAGCTCAGACAATGATTGGGATATATTGTCAAAATGTTGTTCCCCGGTTATCCATATCAACTGCACACCTTCCCTTGACAGCTGTGGTACCAGCCTGGTAACAGCCTGATTGATTCTCAAAGCCCCCCGGCTCCCACCAACCACCACTATGGTGAACCTGTCCTCTTTTAATGCAAAGAAGGCAGCCGCCTCACTGCGGTTGGCAGCAATAATTTCAGGTCTTACGGGTAAGCCAGTAACCCTGGTTATTTCCTGGGGGAAATAACCAGCCGCTTCGGGAAAGGTCAACAGAACTCGCTCTACCCTCTTGGCCAAGGCCCGGTTGGCTAACCCCGGATAGGCATTCTGTTCGTGGATAACCGTTTTGACCTGCATAATGCTGGCTGCCAGGACCACCGGGTACGAAACATAGCCCCCGGTCCCAATTACAATGTCAGGTTTAAACTCCTTGATGATGTTGCGGGCTTGCCAGAAGCCAACCGGAACTTTAAGCGCTGATCCGGCTGCTTTTATTAAGGAAGAACGGTTAAGGCCCTGGGCGGAAATGGTTTTCAGCTCAAATCCGCTTTCCGGAATAATGTCCTGCTCCATTCCTTCCTTAGTACCGACAAATATGATGTTCGCTTGTGGCCACCGTTTCATTATTCCCCGGGCTATTGCCAAAGCCGGGTAGATATGCCCGCCGGTGCCCCCACCGGCCATAATTACCTTCATATTCCCTCCCTCATCGGTCATGAGTGTAACGTGAAATACTTAACAAGAGCCCCACCCCGGCCATGGTAAATATCAATGAGGAGCCACCAAAACTGATAAAAGGCAGTGGTATTCCAGTTACCGGTAGGGATCCAGACACTACTCCCAGATTAATTGCCGCCTGTACCGTGACCATGGTCGTCAAACCGGCAGCCAGCAAACTGCCAAATATGTCAGGTGCCTTCAATGCGATCTGAAAACCGCGCCAGGCAAAGGCAAAGAACAGGGCTAAAACAACGATTACTCCAAGATATCCTAATTCTTCCCCCAGGATGGCAAAAATAAAATCAGTATGCTGTTCAGGAAGGTAAAAGAACTTTTGGCGGCTTTGACCGAGTCCCATCCCAAACAAGCCACCTGACCCAATAGCATAAAGCGATTGTATGGTCTGAAATCCCTCGTCACTCGCATACTTCCATGGATCCCAGAAGGCAATGAACCGGACCATGCGATAAGGCTCCAGATATATGGCCAGGGAAACCAGTAGTATGCCGAATAAAGCCAGCAAACCCATATGACTCATCCGGGCTCCGGCCATTATCAACATAAAATAAGCCGTAGCGGCGATGATGACGGTGGTACCCAGATCAGGCTGAAGCATAATCAGACCGCATACTACCCCAATCATCAGCAGGTAAGGCAATAAACCTCGAGTAAATGATTTGAGTTTCTCGAAATTAATACTGAGGCTGGAGGCAAAAAAGAATACCATACAAAGTTTGGTCAATTCCGAAGGGGTAAAACTGGTGAAAACCAAATCAATCTGACGGACCGATCCTTTGATGTCTTTACCGATACCCGGCAACAACACCGCCACCAGGCAGAGTACCGCTACGATGAGGCCAGCCACACCAAGTTCCCTAAGCTTTCGATAGTTTGTCTTCATGACCACCAGCATTACGGTCAAGCCGATAATCACCCAGATCAGTTGTCGTTTGACAAAGTAAAAAGCATCATGGAACTTGATGTCGGAGGTTACTGCACTGGCGCTAAAAATCATCAACAGGCCAATTAATACTAACAACATCACTACCAGGAAAAGCATCAGGTCCGGAGGACCCTGCTTCAGACGCATACCTCATCCTCCCCCAAAGCGCATACGGCATTGCAGAAAAGGTCTCCTCTTTCTTCATAGTCCCTAAACATATCCCAACTGGCACAGGCCGGTGAGAGCAAAACGACGTCTCCGGACTGGGCTATGCTATGGGCTGCCGACACTGCTTCCTCAATGGAGTTGACCTCCACAATGTCCATAAAACCTTTGTCCAGAACGGTTTGTCTAATTATACTCCTGGCTTCGCCCAGTAATACCAATGCTTTTACCTTTTGGGCGATGTAACTGGCCAGTTCATTAAAATCACTGCCTTTGTTCCTCCCCCCGGCAATAAGAATAATCGATTCTGAAAAGGCGTTCAGGGCCTTGATGGTTGAGTCAGGATTGGTTCCTTTGGAGTCATTAACATAAAGTACCCCGTTCACCGTTCTTACCTCTTGCAAGCGATGTCTGACCCCTTCAAAGGTAATCAGCGCCCGCTTGATTGCTTGCGGGGAAATGTTCACGGCCCGGGTTATCCCTACCGCACATAGAATATTCTCCAGGTTATGACGTCCCCGCAGTCTTATATCAGATAAGCTGCAGATTGTCTCCGACTCTCCTTCAAGCGAGACTGTTATCATGCCATCTTTAACCCATACGCCCTTTTCCAGGGGGCTATCAGTAGAGAAGTACCGCACCCTGCACTCTGGTTGGAATCCAGAAATCCACACATCATCGTGATTAAGAATCGTGTATTCATCTGCATCCTGGTTCATATAAATTCGGGACTTGATTGCGGAATAGTTTTCCATGGTATGGTGCCGATCAAGATGATCAGGAGTTACATTTAACACTCCACTACAGAGGGGGTGGAAATCCTTAATGGTCTCCAGTTGGAAACTTGAACACTCAACAGCTACCATTCCCCGGTCCATTTCCTCAACCACCTGAGTCAATGGCAGCCCAATGTTACCCGCAGCTGCGGAGGGAATGCCAGCTTCATGTAATATGTGGGCCACCAGGGCGGTGGTGGTGGTTTTTCCGTTGGTACCGGTGATGGCCAGAAAGTGAAGGTCTGGCGATTTGGTTTGGAAGGCCAGTTCGATTTCGCTTATTACCGGAACCCCGCGATCAATACTATTAGCCAGCAGGGGGTTGCTAAGGGGAACCCCGGGACTGGTTACGACCAGATCAAATAACTCTGACATCAGTTGCTGATGCTCGCCCAGCACTATTTTAACGTCCGGGGGTATGGAGTTGATGTCATACTCCATCTCTTCCGGACCCTTGCGGTCGTAAATCACCACTTGTGCCCCGTGGCGCCTTAACAAGCGGGTGGCGGCCAACCCACTTCTCGCCATGCCCACCACCAATACTCTTTGGTTCTTCAGATTCAATCCACTCACCCCTGTCAGGCTCCAATACCCTTAAATCCCCAGAGTCCAATAATGACAAACAACAAGGCCGCCAACCAGAATACCCTCACCACCAGCTTTTCTCCCCAACCCTTGAGTTCGAAATGGTGATGGAGGGGACTCATCAGAAAAATACGCTTTCCGGTCACCTGAAACGAGATAACCTGCATAATAACACTCAAGGTCTCAACCGCATAAATGCCGCCGACCACAATNNCACCAGTTCTGACCTGGTCAAGGCTGCAATGCCGGCCACTGCTCCACCTAATGCCATTGAGCCAGTATCCCCCATAAAAACCCGGGCTGGATGGCGGTTAAAGATGAGAAATCCTAAACAAGCGCCCGCTAAACTGGCAGCAAAGACTGCCAAGACCGGATGGGAGGTCATGAAACAGATGATTATCAAACCCAGGGCCACAATAAATGTCGATCCCGCCGCTAGACCATCCAGGCCATCAGTCAGGTTTACAGCGTTGGTAGTTGCCAGGAAGACGACTATAATGAACGGGTAATACCAGTATCCCAGAGTAATGGCATCGCCTGAGAAAGGTATTATAATATCCGTACCCCTGAAGAGGCCGAATACCACATAAATGCCAAAAAGAAGGGCAAAGAATAATTGCATGGCCAGTTTTTCCCGGGCTCTTAAGCCCAACGACCTCCGCAGAACCACTTTAATGTAGTCATCCCAGAAACCGATCAGCCCAAAAGCTACTGTTGCCGCGAGACACAGGATTACCTCCCGGCTGTGTCCTGCCATAGTCAAAGAGGCCAGAATCATAGCAGATATAATAAGGATTCCTCCCATAGTAGGAGTACCCGCCTTTCCCAGGTGGCGCGAGGGTCCGTCGCTGCGGATTACCTGACCGGCCTTCATCCTGGCCAGAAGTGGAATCAGGAAAGGACCCAGGACCGCAGTGGTCAGAAAGGCTATTCCCATGGCAATCAGTGAAGTCGTGATATAATTGTTCAAATTAGACCTCCTTGAAAGAGTTGGACTCGTTATTTTGCAAGTAATGGATGTACGATTTCTTCCATATGCATTCCGCGAGATGCCTTGACCAGGATGACATCCCCAAGACGTAGCTCATTGCCGAGGAATTTAACCACATCGTCTTTGTTTTCGAAATGTAGCGACAGGCCATTGAAACCAGCTGACCGAGCACCGTCCAGCAGGTATTTGGCCCTTTCTCCAACGGTCAGCAGGATATCTATCCCCATCGCCGCGGCTTTTTCCCCTACTATGCGATGACCATCCTTTTCGTAATAACCCAATTCAAACATGTCCCCCAGGACGGCAATTTTTCGTCGGTCACCGGCCCAATCATGAAGTACCTGCAATGCGGCCTTCATCGACTGGGGATTGGCGTTATAACTATCATCAATTATGGTAGTGTCGTTGATACCTGGCTTCAGATTCAGCCGGCCAGCGGATGGCTGAAAACCGAGCAATCGCTCCTTGATTTCCTTGGGATCTACGCCCAACAACATCGCAGTTCCAGCCGCCGCAGCTACACTCCCGGACAGGTGGGCAGCCGGGAAGGGCAGACTTAAAACCAGGTTGTGCCCCATAATATCCAGTTCAAATTGCGTCATCGGCCTCTGGTAACAAGTCGCTGTTACCCGCCAGTCACAGTCATGACCATGGCCAAAACGATACAATGACCCTTGAGATATATGAGCCCCGCGTAGTTCAGGCAAATCACCGTTAATAACCGCAAAATCGCGGACATACGAAAGGACTTCACATTTTGCCTTGACAATGTTTTCGATGCTCCCCATGGTTTCCAAATGCACCGGGGCGACATTGGTAATTATGCAGCCCGTTGGTCGAGCTATCTGGGATAACAGGGATATTTCCCCCGGGCCCCGCATAGCCAGTTCGATGACGCAAGCCTGGTGGTAATCTCTCAAACCGAGGAGGGTTAAAGGAAGGCCAATTTCGTTATTGTAGTTTCCCGGAGTTTTCAAGGTGTTCAGGCTGCCCTCCAAACAAGCCGCCAACAGATCCTTGGTAGTCGTCTTACCTACACTCCCGGTAACAGCAATCACCGGAACAGCGTACTGTTTCCGGTGATAAGCGGCTAACCTCTGCAGAGCCAGGAGACAATCCTCTACCTCTATGTACGGTCCTCCCTCAACTGGCCGGGAAACCACGGCTGCTCCTCCCGAAGCATACACCTGATTTACATAATCATGGCCATCATGATTCTCGCCCTTTAGGGCAAAAAAAATGGTTCCCTGTTTTACCCTTCGGGAGTCGGTTTCTACATCATTAATCATGATCTGACCATGACCAGAGGAAACCTTCCCTCCGACGGCCTCGGCAATCTCTGATAAAGATCTATTCATGTCGTTCCTTTTCCCTTATGTATTCACGAGCTACAAGCCTATCATCAAAAGGATACACCTTTCCCTTGATGAGTTGATAGTCTTCATGCCCTTTTCCTGCAATTACCACCATGTCATCGGGATGAGCCAGGTATATGGCATGCCGAATCGCTTCTCTCCGGTCCGGAACCACTGCGTAATGGGCGGTTTCTTTTTCTTTCAGTCCGGCTACAATATCCTCGATAATAGCCAACGGATCCTCGCTCCTGGGATTATCAGAGGTAACAATACTAAAATCACTGTACTGAGCAGCAATCTTACCCATTAATGGTCGCTTGGTCCGGTCCCGGTCACCACCGGCACCAAAAACTGTGATAATACGTCCTTCCGTTATCTGACGGGCGGTCTTAAGTATGTTCTCCATTCCATCCGGTGTGTGAGCGTAGTCGACGATAACCGAAAAGTCCTGCCCCTCATCAATACTCTCAAAACGGCCCGGCACACCCCGAACCTTTTCCAACGCCGTTTTGATTGTCTGGGGCGGTATCCTCTCTTCGAGGGCCCAGGCAATAGCAGCCAGGGTGTTATAAACATTGAAGAACCCGGCCAACCGGATGTTCAGGGTTGTTTTTCCTTCCGGGTAAACCACATCAAAGGTCGATCCCCGAGAAGTTATCCGGACGCCAGTTGCTTTAACGGTTGCCGAATTGTGTATTCCGTAAGTAATCCTTTCACCCGGACTGGCACCCAAAAACCGATCAGCATGAGGATCGTCAGCATTGATCACCGCAAACCGTCCCGATTCAACTTTGAGTTTTTCAAACAGCTTCAATTTGGCATCACAGTAACTTTCCAGGTCTTTATGATAGTCAAGGTGGTCCTGGGTTAGATTGGTGAATATCGCCACGTCGAAGTCGATTTCCCTTACCCTTCCCAGATCAAGTGCATGGGATGAAACCTCCATCACCAGGTACCTCCCGCCCTGATCACGTACCCGGCTCATAAACCTTTCCAAATCCAGCGATTCGGGAGTAGTATTGGCCAGTTTCTCTTCATATCCCTGAAAAGTGGCATTAAGAGTACCGATCAAACCAACCGCATATCCCGTCTCTTCGAGAATCGCCTTTATCAGATGGGTAGTAGTGGTTTTGCCATTGGTTCCCGTTACACCAATAACCCGGAGAGTCTGTGATGGCGCATTATAAAAGCGTGACGCCAGCAAAGGCAAAAGCTCACGGGTGTCATTAACTTGCACCATAGTACAATCCTCACACCCCGCAACCGGTTTTTCCACCAGAAGGGCACGAGAACCGTTCTTAACCGCCTGGGCCGCATAATTGTGTCCATCCGTTTTGAATCCGGGTATACAGATAAAGGCATCACCAACATTTACATGCCGCGAATCATATTCAATCCCGGTGATTTCCTGACTCAGATCCCCTTGTAAAACCCGATAGTCAATACCCTTCAAAAGCTCCTTTAGCTTTGCCATCATGAACCTCCTGTTGCCAATTCACTCCAAGGGCTGGAAGCTAACCTTGATGGTCGCGCCGATCGGTACCCTGGTTCCTGCCTTGGGTGTTTGCTGGAAAGCCAATCCATAACCGTCAGGACTCAGATGCAGCCCCAGCTGCGACAGGACCCGGGCAACTTCCTTCATAGTTTTCCCTTCCAGATCAGGGATAGTTACCTGCCCCGATCCCTTCTGCTCTTCAACCGGCGATAGATAAACGATCACTCTTGAATTCTGGTTTACTGTGGTATTCGCTTTCGGAACCTGGCCCCACACCAGGTCCCCATCTCCCTGAACCTGGGTATTTAACCCCGCCCTGCGCAGGGTCTGGACCGCTTCGTCAATCGGCAGATTTATAACATCAGGTACTTTTACTTTCTTGGTCTTTTTGGTTTCCTCTTCCTGGGGTATCTCAGTACGAGGAACCTCAAGATAGCGCAGGCTGTCGGCCATAACCTCCCGGAAAACCGGTGCCGCCACCCAACCTCCGTAATATGGGTAACCCTGGGGAGCATCGATCACTATAATACAAACCAAACGAGGATCGTTGGCCGGGGCAAATCCCAGAAACGAGGCTACATATTCATTGCTCATGTAACCACCACCGGGGGCAATTTTCTGAGCAGTACCCGTCTTTCCCGCTACCCGGTACCCTTCAATAAAAGCATTGCGCCCACTACCATTTTGCACAACTCCTTCCAAAATCAAACATAACTCGTCAGCTGTCTCTTTGGAGATAACCTGGCGAACCTTGGTAGGAGCCACATTGCTCTTAACTTCACCATCAGGGGATAATACCTGCTTTAGCAGGTGAGGTTTCATGAGGGTCCCTCCGTTGGCAATCGCAGAAGCAGCGGTAACCAGTTGTATAGGGGTAACCGCGTTAGCCTGACCAAATGACATCGTAGCCAGGTCTACCTGAGTTGCTCTTGATTTGGGGACGGTTATCCCTCGCGCCTCACCGGGTATATCTATGCCGGTCTTCTGGCCAAACCCAAAAGCATTGAGGTAACGATAGTAATTATCAAGTCCTAGTTTTAAACCGGTAGTTATGAAACCTACGTTGCAGGATTTTTCTACTACTTCATTGAAGTTCATGCTGCCATGACTGGTTCCGCCGGCACAGGATATGCTTCTGTTGGCTACCTTAATACTTCCAGGACAGAAGAACCTGTCACTGGCCTTGACTGCATCCTCTTCCAGGGCCGCAGCGGCGGTAGTAATCTTCATGGTTGAGCCAGGTTCATAGGCATCGTTAACCGCGAAATTGCGCCGGTTGCTGGCAGGATAGTCGTTATAATTGTTGGGATCAAAGTTGGGACGGGAAGCCATAGCCAGTATTTCGCCGGTTTTGGGATCCATTACTATGCCGCAAGCTGCCTTGGGCTTACGGAGCTCAACTGCTTTATCCAGTTCTCGCTCCAAGATGTATTGAATGGTCTCATCAATAGTCAAGACCAGATCTGATCCATCGGTTGGCGGAACATAGCGATGAGTAGCCTCCGGAATCTCACGGTTCCAGGCATCATGTTCGATCAGGAGCCGGCCATCGGTTCCTCCGATTAAGTCATCGTAATAGAGATCCAAACCGTCCAGTCCAGTGTTATCTATCCCTGATATCCCTAAAATATGACAGGCCAGTTTGCCTTTGGGATAAAAACGTCTGCTCTCTTCGGTAAGTCCTATCCCGTCAAGATCCAATTCCCTGAGCTTTTGGGATGTTTCAAAGTCAACCTGCCTCTTAACCCAGACAAAGCTGACCTGACGGGTAATCCGCTCATAGACCTTTTCCTCATCCATTTCCAATACTTCAGCCAGTTTTTGCGCGGTTTCTCTGGCCTTTTTCGATGCTTTGATTTCGGCCGGAACTGCATATACCGAATCGGTGCTGACAGAAATGGCCAGTTCACGACCATTACGATCGTACAGAATACCCCGTTTGGCTTTTACCGTAATATCTCGCATACGGTTGTCCAGGGCTCTTTCCGCCAGTTCTTCGCCCCTTACCACCTGAAGCCAGAAAAAGCGCCCCGCCAGGAGAATGATCACGCCAACAAATACGAAAAAAAGCGACGCAATGCGCTTTCTTACTTGTAAATTGGTGGTTCTCATGCTACCCCACCTCTTTTGTGCCTAATAACAACTCATCAAAAGGAACCCGTAAGTCCCACCTGGTTGAGTATGCTGGAGATTACCTGGTAATCCTTTTTCAGAGCAGCTGACTGCTGTACCTTTCCAGTGGTTTCATTGACTTTAGCCACCGAGGTCACCGGAGGTTCATACTGTAACGCCACCACATTTTCCGGCTGTGGCCTGAACATGCCCAGTTTCGTCTCTGCCTGGACCTGTACTCTATCCAGAGATGAAAGCTCTGCTATGGTGTATTCTATGCGGCGGTTTTCATTCTCCAGGGTAGCAATTTCCTTTTTCAACTCGACAATTTCGTAACCAAGTAACGCACTGTGCACGTATAAAAAGACTCCGATTACCGAAAAAGCAAATATGAATACGGTTAAGTTAAGTATCAGACTGGCTTTGTTTACCGAAAGACTTTTTCTATTCTTCTTCGGGTTGGTATTCGGGACCTCAGGCTCTAAGAACCCCGGTTGCTGTTTGAGTTCGGCCAATACCAAAATTATTCTACCTCCATCCGCTTTAGAACTCCAACTTCTGGGCCACCCGTAGTTTCGAGCTGCGCGCCCGGTTGTTTTGGGCTACCTCATCAGGCGATGGCCCAATTGGTTTTCTGGTAAGCACCTTAAGTAGCGCCTTATGTCCGCAGGTACAAACCGGTTGTATGCTGGGGCACAGACAATCCTTGGATTCCTGTACAAAGTACTCCTTGACAATACGGTCTTCCAGGGATTGGAAGCTGATAATGCATACCCTTCCTCCTGGTTTTAAGAGATCAACCGCTTGCGGAAGCACCTCTTTCAGGGACTCAATCTCCTGATTGACCTCAATACGTAGGGCCTGAAAAGTACGACGGGCTGGATGAGTCTCCCTGCGGTAATTTGCAGGAACACTCCGGCGAATAACCTCCACTAGATCAAGTGTAGAATCAATAGAATGTTGTTGCCGGGCATTAACAATGCCCCGGGCGATCCTGCCCGCATACCGTTCTTCCCCGTAATCCCTGATGATTTGTTCCAGTCTGTCAACCGACGAGTAGTTAACCAGTTCCCATGCGCTGCTATCCAAATCGGGATCCATTCTCATGTCCAATCTTGCTTCATGGTGATAGGAGAATCCTCTTTCGTCTTCATCCAGTTGAAATGATGACACCCCTAGATCAATCAGGATCCCATCCACTGATGTTATGGAAAGTCCTTGCAGGATAAGGCGCAGGNNTTATATTGGAGGTTGTCCCTAACTGTGATCTGGTTCGTTCAAGGGCCAGAGCGTCCTGGTCGATCCCCACCAGGGTTGCCTGGCTGTTGGTCCTCTCGATAATACCTGTGAAGTGTCCGCCACCGCCCAGAGTGCAATCAACATATACTCCCCCGGGGTTGGTCATTAAGTACTCCAGAGTCTCATTGAACAAAACAGGAACGTGCAATAATTTGCCCCCTATATCCCAAGTTCCACAAGTTTTTCCGAGATTTCTTCATAAGAAGCCCCTGCCTTTGCGGCATATTCTTCCCAATATTCCACAGCCCAAACTTCGACCCTGGTGCCAACACCGATAATCACCACATCCCTGTTAATATGAGCGTACTCTCTCAAGCCAGCCGGTAACAGAATGCGGCCTTGTTTGTCAGCCTCACACTCACAGGCTCCGGAAAAGAAAAAACGCACAAAGGCCCGCACATCACTCCGGGTGAACGGAAGACCCTTGAGGTTCTCTTCAACCGTTTTCCATTCTGATAATGGGTAGACAAAAAGACAGTTGTCCAGTCCCTTGGTCACGATAAAGGTTTCCCCTAATTCCTCGCGGAACCGGGCTGGAACCGTCAACCTACCCTTATTATCAAGACTGTGTTGGTATTCCCCTAAGAACATATGTTCGCCCTTTTTTCGAATTTATAGGGACTATGCTCCACTTTTCTCCACTTTACTCCACCTTATTCTATTAGTTGTTATCGAGTTCCTGCTTTTGTGAAAAAAGAAACTTGCGTAATTATCATTCTCATTCATTCATTTTTGTATATTATTCGACATAATTGACGGGGCGCGGATTGCAGATAAGAACCGAGGGGGTCGAAATGAGGCAGTAAAATACTAGATTAATCCAGGTAAATCGGATTTGAATAGATCCAGGCACGGTATCCCAACCCGTGCCGGTGGTAAGCCTCTACCCGGTATATGCCGGGCTTCAGTTGACGGAAACGGTGTTTTTGGCCGGTATTCTGCAGATAGGGCCGACCATCCTTAACCAAAACCACTTTCGCTTTTGACGGGGTATCAACCTTCAATACGGTTCCCTTGGCTGGAGTTCTCTCACCCATATTTATTATGTGACCCCTTGATTCGGCCACAAACCGAAACCCTTTGGCACTCTTGAAGAAATTGTAGCCCACAAAACACCGGCCTGATTGTAAAGCCTGTTTTATCACGGCTTTATCACTTTTCAGGTCGCCGGATAACTGTTTATTTAAGGTAAGATGAGTGTTGATACAGCGAAAACATGTGTAATAATCAGAAAGGACTGGTTTCCAGGGCCCCAGGTTGATCTTAATAGCATGGGCATCGGAACAACCGATGCCCACTACCATTCTATCTCTTAATAGCTGATCCCATTTTTCAAGGGATGCCTGATGCGGCCCCCGTCTGAATGCCTGGTGAGGATTGAAATAGAGGTAAAACCCTTTCGGTATGCTGGATATACCATCTCTCCACTGCGACAAGTAACTCCAGATATCCATCCCGGTAAAGCCTGTAACCTCCCAATCAGTCCAGGGATAGGTTTTCCCGTTTTTATAGACCGGGGAACCAATTTCACAGGGATGGGCCAGAAACCCTATGCCACCCTGGTTGCGTACACCGTCAATCACCTGTTGGGGAACCTCATCATTAGGTGGAATCTCCTCGGCGATGTCAATCCCCAGATAGTGGTTGCATTCTAAGTTTATTTCACTGCCAACCATGACCAGGACTTTGCCATAATAACCTTCTTCTGGCTTTCCCCGCAGATGATTATGGTCGGTGATAATAATAAAGTCAAGTCCAGCCTTTTCTGCTGACTTAGCTATCTCAGGTATGCTTCCCGATCCATCCGAGTATCGGGTATGGATATGTATACTTCCGAAACAGTCATACATGATACTCACCGCACAGGTTGAGATTTCACAAATCCACTGCTCTTGAAGGATCCACTCTCATGTACGCAATCCCTGAATCTCGCCAGCCAGAACCAGATCAGATCATATAATCAAGAGGTTATGGTTAGAGCTTATATACCTGACTGCTATCCAAAACGCCTATCCCGTGAGTTTGAAAGACCTCTACCGCCCGGTCCGGATCCTCCACCTTAAAAATCACCAGTGCGTCTTCAGTGGCTTTACCGATAAACGCATAAAGATACTCAATATTAATAGATGCTTCACCCATCACATCTAGAACTCTGGCTAGTCCACCCGGGGTATCAGGGACTTCTACCGCAATAACTTCAGTCTCGCTAACGGTAAAGCCTGCTCTCTTCAAAACCCCATAAGCTTTTTCCGGCTCATTGACAATAAGCCTCAGGATTCCAAAATCGGAGGTGTCCGCAATAGAAAGGGCCCGGATGTTAATCCTATGCTCCCCCAGAACCTTAGTCACACTGGCCAATCGACCCGCCTTGTTCTCCAGGAAAATGGAAATCTGCTTAACCACATTGTCCCCTCCTTTTGAATAAATCCTGCCCGCCCGCGGAATCTGCGCGGCATGTTACCGGACTATTCGCCTCCGCGCCCGATCCCGACGATTGCTCCGGATACCATAATTATACCTTAGAACTTGCGCCGGTCTTCAACCCTCTTGGCCTTGCCTTCGCTCCGCTGCAGCGACTTGGGTTCGACCAGTCTGACCTTAACGGCTACACCCAGACTGCTTTCCAGTTCCCTGGTTATAAGTTTGCCAAGCTGTTCAAGTTTCCTGACCTCATCACTAAAGGCTTTTTCTGAAACCTCTACCCATACCTCCAGTTCATCCAGATTATTTATTCTGTCAACCACCAGGAGGTAATACGGCTCAACATTATCTATCGTTAACAGTACACTTTCCACCATGGACGGGAACACGTTAACCCCTCTGATTATGACCATGTCGTCTGAACGTCCCAAAACCTTGTTCATCCTTACATGGGTCCGGCCACAGGGACAGGTTTCAGGAATGAGGGATGAAAGATCCCGGGTGCGATACCTTATCATCGGCAAGGCTTCTTTGTTAATGGTGGTCAACACCAATTCACCCTTTTCACCCGGAGGTAAGACCTCGCCGGTATCAGGATTGATTATCTCGGCAATAAAATTGTCCTCAAATAAATGAAGTCCTTCCTTCTGGGGACATTCAATCGCCACCCCGGGGCCCATTATCTCACTCAGGCCGTATATATCGAATGCATTGATTTCAAGTCGGTTCTCCAGATCGCGACGCATGTTTTCTGACCAGGGTTCAGCTCCAAAGATACCCGACTTGAGCTTTAATTGAGATGGTTTGATGCCCATCTCCGTCATAACCTCTTGCATGTATAAGGCATACGAAGGGGTACAGGTTAAAACTGTGGTTCCAAAGTCCTGCATCAGCATAACCTGTCTTTTGGTGTTGCCTCCGGAGCTGGGGATAACCGAAGCCCCAATTTTTTCAGCTCCATAATGCACCCCCAGCCCCCCGGTGAATAAACCGTAACCATAGGCGTTTTGCACCACCGAATAGCGGGTGGCACCAGCACAGGTCAGGGCGCGGGCCATCAATTCCGCCCATCGGTCCAAATCTCTTCTGGTATAGCCTACTACTGTAGGCTTGCCGGTGGTACCGGAAGAGGAGTGGATTCTAACCACATCAGTCATCGGGACTGCAAACAGACCAAAGGGGTAGTTGTCACGCAGATCCTGTTTGGTGGTATAAGGTAGTTTGCTTATATCCTCCAGAGTCTGAATATCACCCGGGGTAATTCCCATTTCATCCATTTTGGCTTTATAGCTGGGTACAAAAGAGTAAACCCGGAAAACCGTCTCCTTTAAGCGCCGCAGTTTCAGTTCATCCAGTTCCTTCCGGGACATACATTCTATTTCCTGATTCCAGTACATTCTTTTACCCTCCCATACTTACTACTGATCTACCCTCCTACCACAAAGGGCACGATATCCACCTGGTCTCCATCCTGTAGACGGTCATCACCGTCAGCCTTTCTGCCATTAATCATTATGACCAGGTCTTCCCGGTTAATCCCCAAAAGATCAAGCAGGCCCTGAACATCCCGAAGGTTGTCAGCTGTCACATCCCCCTCGGCCCGCTCCATCTTGTGCTTCAGTTCACCAACTGCACGGTAATGAACTTTCATATCATCATCCTTCGTCTGCGTATTAGCGGTTAAGAAGGTCCTTTACAACCGTTCCGGCGATAACCAGTCCGGCCACTGAAGGTACAAACGAGATGCTCCCTACCGGAAACCCGGCTTTGGTCGGAACCGGTTTTTCACGGGAAAATACTACCTTAAGGCCTTCGTCAATGTTTATTTTGCGCAATTCATGTCTTAATTTACGTGCCAGTGGACAGGTGTGAGTCTGTGAGATGTCAGCGACTTCAAACCGGGTAGGATCAAGGCGATTTCCTGCTCCCATGGCGCTGATAATCGGGATTGATCTGGCGAGGCATTCCTGGATAAGACAGACCTTATCGCTGATGGAATCTATGGCATCTACCACGTAGTCAGGTCGATCACTTAAAAGTTCATCTATGGTATCTCGTTCACAGCGGACAGCATAGGCCTTAACCCGACAGTCGGGATTGATATCCTTAATTCGATTGGCCATAATCTCGGCCTTGGGTTGACCTAATGTACTGGTAAGCGCCACCAACTGCCGGTTAATATTGCTGATAGCTACCTGGTCAAAATCTATCAGGGTCAGGCTCCCAATACCACTTCTGGCCAGACCTTCCGCCACATATGAGCCGACCCCTCCCAAACCGACCACTGTAATTCGGGCCAGTGTCAATCGACAACAGGCCTCTTCTCCAATCAGCAGTCTGGTCCTTGACCACTTATCCTCCAAATTACATCCTCCAAGAAAGAAGTAACCCCACCGAGCCGTGTGGAGCCAGTTGTTTTGAACCTGCGCATCTGCAGGTGGGCATCCTCCTGTCAGCTTTATGCTTCCCTGATAAGATAGGGCCTGCAAGCCACTGACAGAGACCAGGTGCCCTTCATTTTGGTGTTGGGCCAAAACGAAACCGGCTTTTCACGAACACAGCAGGGGGTGTTCTTAGTTTCCCTGATTAATGCTTATAATATCACAGCCGGCGGCGGTTTTCAATAATCGCCCAACCCTAATAGGGCTCTACACCTTTACTTTATTATGGTTCTGATGTTAAGTTCTTTCAGTTGCTTATCCCGGACTGATGAGGGCGCCTGGGTCATGGGGCAGGATGCGCTTTGGGTCTTGGGGAAAGCAATCACATCGCGAATGGAATCACGCCTGGCCATCAACATCACCAGACGATCCAGTCCAAAAGCGATGCCTCCATGAGGAGGAGCACCATACTCAAAGGCCTCCAACATGTAGCCGAATTTATCAGCAACTTCTTCCGGGGTTATTCCCTGGAGGGTAAACATCCTTTCCTGTAATGACCGGGAATGAATACGTATACTGCCACCACCGACCTCGGTTCCGTTCAAAACCAGGTCGTAGGCCCTGGCTTTGGCTGCCTGGGGGTCACTCTCCAACTCATCGGGGTTCTGCGGAGACGTAAACGGGTGATGTACCGCAATATAACGTTTCTCCTCCTCATCCCACTCCAGCAATGGAAAATCAGTAACCCATACGAAGTTCAAAGCATCCTGGTTGATCAGTTGTAATCTTTTGCCCAATTCCAGCCTGAGTCCTCCAAGAACCCTGGCGACGGTGTCCTCAAAATCCGCACAGAACAGCAAAAGATCACCAGGTTTGGCATTCAACCGGTCAGTTATCGCCTGAATCTCCTGGGGTCCCATGAATTTAATAATCGGGGATTTCATGCCATCTTCAGTAACCTGGATCCAGGCCAATCCTTTGGCCCCCAGATCGACCGCGAGCTGCCCCAGATCATCAATCTCTTTGCGTGAAAATGATGCGCAACCCTCGGCATTAATCGCTCTTACCACGCCTCCACTGTTTATCGCCGTGGCGAATACCTTGAATTCCGAAGTCTTGAGCAAGTCAGTCAGCTCCTGGATCACCAGTCCGAACCGCAGATCAGGCTTGTCACTCCCATAAGAACTCATGGCTTCATCATAAGTCATGCGTGGAAACGGAATAGGAATCTCCCGACCAATTCCCTGGGCAAATGCCTGGGCCAACATGGCCTCAGTCATTTCCATGATGTCCTCTTCATCAATAAACGACATCTCAATATCCAGTTGGGTAAACTCGGGTTGGCGGTCTGCTCTGAGATCCTCATCCCGGAAACACCTGGCCACCTGGTAATACTTCTCCATACCCGCAACCATCAGTATCTGTTTAAAAATCTGGGGGGATTGAGGTAATGCGTAGAACTCGCCCGGGTGTACCCTGCTGGGAACCAGGTAATCCCTGGCACCTTCGGGGGCACTTTTGGTCAAAATGGGGGTTTCGATTTCCAGGA
>DCTH01000035.1 GCA_002329495.1 Syntrophothermus sp. UBA1445
GATGCTCAAGGCAAGGTGGGGACGGGGTTGGGGACGGTTCTTTACTTGCGCGCTGAGACGCGCAAGTAAAGAACCGTCCCCAACTTGCTTCTTGTTCTGGCCGAACACATAAAATTATTTCTGCCCAATTACCTTGACAGACACAGTAATGTTTCATAAAATGTATTTGAGGAGGCGAGGTTGATGAGTGCTACCATCTCCACCGATCTTATCCGTGGGCACACCGATACGGTTATTCTCAACATCCTGCGGCAGGGAGACAGCTACGGGTATGAGATCTATAAAAGAATTTTGCAGCTCAGCGGTAATCGCTACGAATTGAAGGAGGCGACCCTGTACACTGCCTTCCGCAGGCTGGAAAAGGACGGGGATATCACCTCCTACTGGGGAGATGAAACCCAGGGGGGACGCCGCAAGTACTACCGCATCACAGCGCAAGGGCAGGAACACTATGCACAGAATGTCCGGGACTGGGATTTTGCCAAGGACATCTTGGAGACTTTGATCAAAGGGGGTATTGGGGATGACCAAGACTGAGATCCGTCTGGATCACAAGATTACAGCCTATTTTGACAACCTGTTTTCCGGGGTGGGTAGCAGCCAACAGCTGTTCGAGCTCAAGGAAGAGCTGATTACCAATATGAAAGAAAAAATCGCGGATTACCGGGCCCGGGGGATGAATGATGAGCAGGCGTTTAAGGAGGCGGTTGTTTCGATGGGGGATCTGAGCGGGCTGGTGGATGATATGCGCAAACTGGGGCAGGATATGACCCGGCAGAGTGTCTATTCCTCGATGGCCAACCGGATTTCGGCTGGATTCATCGTGGTGGGTGTGCTTTTGGCCCTGTTTGGCATATTCGTGATTGCCATGACCTACTATATGAATCTGGAGAGAGAGGCAGTTGCGGGCAGCGGTATATTTGTCGTCGCTGGCGGCACCTTGTTCACCTATGGTCTTTTGACTCGGGAAACCAGCAGGAAGTACGCAATGAATAAAATTCGCGCTGCACTCTATGGTTTGTCCATTGGATTGATTCTGTTTGGGTTGTTTTGCGCGGTAATGACGCATTTTGCCGTAGGTGAAACCTATGTTTCCATTGCATCGTTGATGTTTTTCTTCATGGGCGGGGTAGGACTGTTCCTCATATTAGCCCTTACCGGGACTGACCGGCGCAAGGCCTGAGAATGGTTAGCAACGAAATTGAGTAGTTGCAAATTGGCCTGATTTAAACGTGAGCTCATCGGACCTGAGGGCTGGGAAGTGCGTTGCGGAAGTGTTTTAACAGGGAGAGGATGGTTATTTGATATGCGATTGAAAAAGAAGGGCATGCAGTGGCTGCGGGTATTGCACATTTTGTCTATCAGCATATGGCTGGGATCTGTGGTATGTATCGGTGGTTTGGCCGCAATGTGCTTCTTCCAGTTAAATGAGAGCGAATTCTTAACCGTTGCCCCGTTGATACCGGAACTGTACCGGAGTGTGGTATTGCCGATGGCCATATTCGCAATGATCCAGGGGATTTTTTATGGGTTCTTCAGCAATTGGGGCTTTTTTAAACACCGGTGGGTGGTCTTTAAATGGGCTTTAGTGATTCTTACCGGCCTGTGCACGGGGGCTGGCGGCATAGGCCAAATGTTTTCCGTGCTTGAAAAGGTGGAGAAGACTGGCTTTGCCGGCGGGTGGGCCGATGGCGGGCCGGTGCTGCTCTTCATATCCTTACAGGTATTATTCATGATCATCATGATTGTCTTGTCCGTCTTCAAACCCAGGAAACGAGACCGCCAAGCGTCCTTGGCGTAACCAGGTTTTGGGGACACCATACTAAATTATTATGCTGGATTGATCCAACAAGTAATTTAGTATGGTGTCCCCGAAATACCAAGGTGGGAGCAGGGGCAAGTAAAGAACCGTCCCCACCTTGCCCCCGGGTGTGCATTTCAAATGTCATACATTTTTCGAGCATAATGAAGTATAATTAAGCCTACTGGAAAAGAAGACTAACATATGGTCTTTCCGTGTCCGCAGGATGGTCAAGCCAGGGAGAGAAGGGTTTTCCCTGGTCCATACATACCCGGGTTTGATTAGCAGGTTAAGGTCATCAAATTATGAGGAGGAATCGATATTGAATCGGGTGGAGAAGGCACTGATGCATGCCCTGTTTGTGCACCTGCATCACAACATTGACAAGGCCATTGATTTTGGCGAATTCAAGCGGCTGAATCAGAAGGTAGACGCAACCTGGCCGGGCGCATTGCTGGTAGGTCCGGATGCCAACGACGATGCTGCGGTGGTGAAGATCCCTGGCACTGAGACTCTGGTGGCGGCCAAGCTGGAAAGCCACTGCAGTCCCTGTGTGCCCCGGCCTTACGACAGCGCAGCCACCGGAGCCGGTGGGGCAATGCGTGATGTGGTGGCCATGGGTGCCCGCCCTATTTTCATACTGGATTTCATCGGCACCCGTCCCCTGGAAGAGAAGGTTATTATCGGACCATGTGGCTTTGACGGCAAATGCACCTGCGGCAACTGCCAGGAGGTAACCAGCCAGGAGCGGCTTAACCTGATGCTAAAAGGGGTCCGGGATATGGCGGCGGCCATGGATGTTTTCGTGGCTGGCGGAGGCTTTTCCACTTCATTCAGTGATATTGTCCCGGCGGTTGTTATATCGGTGGTCGGCAAACAGATTACCGAGAAGCCTTTGACCAAGCCGGCCAAATCGGCAGGTGACAAGATCATAATTCTGGGTGAGACCAGCACTGATGGTAACGACACCCTGTTCCGCGCCGGTCTGGTATCGGAGATGCGGCCGGCGGTGGCTCTGTTCGCTGAGGAAAGAGCGGTTATGGAGGCCAGCATCGCAGCCTTCCGCACCGGCAAGATAAAAGCCTGCTCCGATTTGGGCGCAGCTGGCATTGGAGCGGCAGTATGTGAGTCAGCACGGTTTGGCGGTCTGGGGGCCCGGGTTGATCTTTCCAAGGCCCCCACCCGGGTGGATGGCATAACTCCGGAAGAGCTCCTGATCTGTGAAACTCAGGGCCGTATGTTATTCCAGGTGGCACCCGAGGATGTCGATGAGGTCCTGAATGCACTTCGTTCCCAGAACACCAGGGCTGAAGTGATCGGCGAGATCACCAGTGACAACCAGGCAGTCTTCGAGTACGACGGCCGCCTGGTAGCAACCATCCCCAACCAGCCTTCCGCGGAAGTCCTGGAGATGCTGCGAAAGTAATAACAAAAGACTATGAAACCCCTCTGTTATCTCTCCAAAGAGCAGAGGGGTTTTTTCGTTGCGTCAATGCAGCCCCAAGGGGGTAGCGAAATCTAAAACTTTTCCAAAAAGACCCTAAAATAAATTAGATTATTTTTGGTATTGTTGATATACTTAACAGTAAGTAATCAATTTCGAGGAGGTTTGTCATGCAGTCTATTAAAGAAATATCCCTGAAAAGCTGGCCACCTGGCGTTCCGACGGAAGCTCAGTACCCACTCGGCAAGGTACCCCTGGCCGAATACCTGAAAATGCGTGCCCAAGAACATCCGGACAAGCCTGCCATCATCTTTTACGGTCATACCATTACCTACCGCGAACTGGATGAGGCCAGCAACCGTGTGGCCAACTATCTCCTGCAACAGGGGGTAAAGAAGGGCGACCGGGTTGCACTCTTTCTGCTGAACTGCCCTCAGTATCATATTGCCCATTACGCAGCCTGGAAGGTCGGAGCGATCATAGCTCCCTGCTCTCCACTCTTTAAAGAGATGGAACTGGAATATGAACTGAATGATGCCGGGGTCGAAACCCTGATAACCCTGGATGTCCTGTATCCGGTAGCACAGAAGGTATTAGCCAACACCTCAGTTAAACGGGTTATTGTCAGCAACCTGAACGATTTCCTGCCTGAAGTACCGACCCTGCCGATAACAGATGTCATGAAGATTAAGAAGTCTCTGATCCCAGGCACGGTTGATCTTATGGATATCCTGGCCAATGGGGATGCCACCCCGCCGGCAGTAAAGGTTGAGCTGGATGACCTGGCCCTGCTGCAGTATACCGGAGGTACTACCGGCCTGCCTAAAGGAGCCATGCTGACCCAGTTTGCGGCCCTGTTTAAGAGTGCTACCTGCATGACCAATGCGCGTACAGTAAGTCCTGACACCATTTCGTTGGCCATAGCTCCGATTTTCCATATTGCCGGCATGCTGGGCAATGTGGATGCACCGATTTTTGCAGGCGCGACCGTGGTCCTCTTGATTGGTTTTGACCCGGAGACTACTATGGCAGCCATTGAAAAGTACAAGGTATCATATTTTACTGCCACCNNCACCGTCCCCATGAATGTCGGGCTGATGAACCATCCCAAAGTCAGTCAATATGACCTGTCCAGCTTGAGACTAACATTGACAATGTCATTTGGAATAACCCTTACGGAAGAGATCGCCAAACAATGGGCAGAGGTGACTAAAGGGGGAATCCTGGTTGAGGCCTCCTACGGTTTAAGTGAAACCCACACCTTTGATTGTTTTGTTCCCCTGCATAAGATTAAGTACGGGGTATATGGAATTCCTAATGCCGAGACCGACATCCGGATTTTCGACTTTAATGACCGTACCAAGGAGCTTCCCATTGGGGAAGAGGGTGAAATCGCGGTTAAAGGCCCGGCGAACTTCAAGGGCTACTGGAATAAACCCGAGGCAACCGCCGATACCCTTATCGATGGTTGGGTCTTCACCT
>DCTH01000033.1:0-4908 GCA_002329495.1 Syntrophothermus sp. UBA1445
GGGACCGGCAAGACCATGCTGGCCCAGAGTATAGCCGACGGTCTGGGGAAGAGGCTGATTGTATGGAATATCAAGTCCACTACCAAGGCCCAGGAAGGCCTGTATGTCTATGACACGGTGCAGAGACTCTATGACAGCCAGTTCGGCGATCACGACGTGAGCAACATCTCGCAGTATATCAAACTGGGCAAACTGGGAGAATCCTTTGTGGCCGACGAGCAGGTGGTCCTGCTGATCGACGAGATTGACAAGGCCGACCTGGAGTTCCCTAACGACCTGTTATGGGAACTTGATCAGATGAGCTTCTATATCCCCGAGACCAAGGAAACCATTACCGCCAAACAGCGGCCGATCGTCATCATCACCAGCAACGCGGAAAAGGAACTCCCGGATGCCTTCCTGCGGCGCTGCATCTTCCATTATATTGCCTTCCCCGATCCGGAGGGGATGAAAGAGATTGTCAAGGTACATTACCCGGACCTGGACAAAAAACTCCTGGAACAGTGTATGGAAGCCTTCTACTGGCTGCGGACCATCCCCGAGTTCCAGAAGAAACCCAGCACCAGCGAACTCCTGGATTGGCTGCAGGCCCTGGTGGTGGGAGGCATCAACCCCAAGCGCATCGCAGAAGAGCTTCCCTTCATGGGGGTCTTGCTCAAGAAGAATCAGGACCTGGACGTTTTGCTGTGGCAGCTTAACAACCGTCCGCAATCCCGGATAGCGCACCGCCAGTCCTTTAAGATCAGATAGGGCGTGATAGGGTGTTTACTGATTTCTACTATATATTAAAAGCCAACGGGGTGCCGGTCGCCATGAACGAATGGTACGCCCTGCTTGACGCCCTGGAGATGGGGCTGGCCGGTTCCAGCCTGACCAGTTTCTATCAGCTGTGCCGGGCGGTGCTGGTCAAGACCGAAGCCCACTATGACCGGTTCGACCTGGCCTTTGCCCAATACTTCCACGGAGTGGAAACCCCGGAGGACCTGCCGGAGAGCATTTGGGACTGGCTGAACAATAATCTTCCTCCGATCGAGATCACCGAGGAGATGCGCCGCAACCACAAGCAACTGGACCTGGAAACCCTGAAAAAGATGCTGGAGGAACGATTGGCCGAACAGACCGAAGAACACCATGGGGGGAACCACTGGATCGGAACCGGGGGGACATCACCCTTCGGCCATTCCGGCTACCATCCCGGTGGTATCCGTATCGGCGGTGAGTCCCGCAACAAATCGGCGGTTAAGGTGGCCGGGGAGCGGCAGTTCCGAGACTTCCGCAACGATACCGTCATTGATACCCGCCAGTTTCAGCTGGCCCTGCGCAAACTGCGGCAGTTTACCACCCGTCTGGAGGGAGCCAAAACCGAACTGGATATCGAAGGTACGGTACAGGCCACCAGCAAGAACGCCGGGCGACTGGAGCTTATCTGGGAGCGGCCCCGTGAAAACGCCATCAAGGTCCTGCTGTTAATGGACTCCGGCGGTTCCATGTACCCGTACACCCGGCTCTGCAACCAGCTGTTCGCGGCCGCCAACCGCTCCAAACATTTTAAGGACCTGCAGGTCTACTATTTTCATAACTGCTTCTATGATCTGCTGTACCTGGACCCGCGCTGCATTGCCCGGAATTCCATAGAGACTGATCATGTTCTCCGCACCCTGGATGAAGATTACCGGGTTATTCTGGTGGGGGATGCCAGCATGGCCCCGACGGAGCTGACGGCCCGGGGCGGCATCATTGACTGGGACCGGTTTAACCAGGAACCGGGTATAGATTGGTTGAAAAGACTGAAAAAACGCTTTGAGGCCTCTATCTGGCTTAACCCCATTCCGGCCCGTTATTGGGAACTGAGTGAGGGCGCATTTACCATTAAGATGATAAGGGATGTATTCCCCATGTTCGAACTGACCGTCGAGGGACTGGACATGGCGGTCAAAAAACTCCGCGCCAGAAACTAAAAAAGTGCATCAAAAGGCAAGTTGGGGACGGTTCTTTANNAAGAACCGTCCCCAACTTGCCCCCCCTGATGCGGTTAGGAGACCCCGTTGTTGCGCAAACCACGCAGTACAAGGAAAGAACGGCGTATCGATCCCCTGTGGGTGCTGCTCCTGCTGGACATCGTGCTGGCGGTGTTCATCCTGGGAATCAATGGCTATACCTGGCAGAACATGCCCTCCAAGGTAGTGGGGCAGGGGGTGAGGGCCCTCACCCAGGGCCATCTGGGCCCCGGGGTTCCTTCTGGCCGGGGGAACCACCTGGATCTGAGTGATCTTAAGCCGGGGGATATCTTGCTGGGGGGCAACAACGGTTCTACCTACGGGCAGTTCACCCATGCCGCCATCTACGAAGGGGAGGGCCGGGCCTGGCAGGGCTGGCTCAGTACCGGGGTGAGTCCGGTGAACGTCGAGAGGTTCCGGGGATATGACCGCGCCTGCATCCTCCGGGTGAGAACGGACGCGGAAAGCCGCCAACAGGCCGTGGAAATGGTATCTTCCTGGAGCGGACAGCTTTTCTACCCCCTGGCATTCAAGCCGGGCGAACGGGTATGGAACTGCACCAAGATCATCTGGGAGGCCTACCGCCGCTTGGGTTTGGACCTGGACTCCGGCCACGATCTGTGGGTTATCCCTGACAACCTGTATCAAAGTTCGTCCGTCTCGATCATCGCCCAGGACGGGGACCTTTATACGGGGGAAAGTTCGGGGACGGTGGGGCAAGGTGNNGACCTTTATACGGTTCCCAATCCGAAGGAGAGTAATAATGCTGATTACCGCCGGTAGACTGCTGATATTCAACCTGCTTTATGCCATCCTGGTCTGGCTCACCATGTACTTTCCGGGCGTGGACCTGCTGGCCGCGGCCATCTTTATTTACCTGTTGTTCCGCTGGAGCCAGCACATGATCGATAACCGTATGAATACCTGGCAGGTGATGGCCACCGCCACCCTGGCTCAGCTCCCGGGACTATTTTTCAGCGGTATGGCTATCCACAGCTGGTGGCGCTACGGTCCCCTGACCTCCAACTTCGATTTCATCCTCCAGATGTGGCATACCCCCTTTGTCCCATGGTTATCACTCCTGCCCACCATCCACCTGCAGGAGTTCCCCATCTCCTTCCTATTGGCGTACATCCTCTCCCCCATCTATATCCTGCTGATGACCCTCTTTGCCAGACGGCTTCAATCCGGAGCTCCCGGGCGGTATAGACTGCGCGAGCCTCGGCCATTCTAAACCCAGGAGACACTGAGATGGTCAATTTCTGCCCCCTTGTCTTACCCTACAGTTTGAAAGTGAGGATCACCAAATGGCAAGACTGGAAATCAACCTTCCTCCTCAGATTTACGAGCGGCTGGAGGCCGAAAGCAATTTTTCGGGAGAACCGATGGACAGCATAATCTCACGCAGTTTGATGATTTATTTTACCAATCAACTCAGCACCAGCTATGGCGACAACCCCTACATCATCTTCAGAGAAGGGACCGAATAAACGATCCATAAACTACCTGTGTTACAAGTTGCATGATCGATTACTAATAAGTTATGCTGGCATCAGTGGATGCCAACGCCGAGAACACCAATAATTTTAGTGATGCGTTACTCCTTCGTTTCCATAAATCAGAACATATTCCCAGTCAACCCATCAGACTAAGGCGGGGGATAGGCATCATCCACTAATAACCTTGCCGGTGAACCTGGTCGTGGCGGCACCCGCATTGCTGCCCGAATTTATTCTGTAATTAGGGAGAGGGAATAATGAGAAAGCTGTTTGTGGGTCTGGTTCTGGTCGGTCTGATTATAGGTCTGGCCTGGACCTGGCCGTTCGAAGAGGAAACCACCCCCACCATCAGCCCGCAGATAGTGGAGCCAACCTACAAGGTATCTCTTACCGCGGTTGGCGATGTCATGCTGGCCCGCAAGGTGGAACGCCTGATACAGAGCCAGGGCCCGGATTATCCTTTCGTCAAGGTCAGGGATAAGCTAAAGGCTGCGGATATTACCTTCGGAAATCTGGAGTCCCCCCTATCTGAGCGAGGTACCCCTCTGCCGGGCAAAGGCATCTGTTTCCGGGCCCGGCCCGAGATGTCTCAAAAGCTTCAGGATTCCGGCTTTGATGTGCTTAGTGTGGCCAACAACCATGCCGTGGATTACGATACGGACGCATTTCTGGACACCCTGGAACTCCTGCGTTCCAGCCAGATCCAACCAGTCGGGGGAGGGCAGAACATTGATGAGGCCCGCCGACCGGTAATCATTGAAAAGAACGGTCTCAAAGTCGGTTTTCTCGCGTACACCATCTTTGCCGACATCTACTATGATGCGCGTTACCGCCGCACCTTCCGGGCTACCGAGACTGTAAGCGGGGTAGCTCCCCTGGAGCAGGAATTGATTCTGGAAGATCTGGCCGAGCTCCGGCCGCAGGTGGATGTGGCCATAGTATCGCTCCACTGGGGGACCGAATACTCCAAATCCCCGCAGACTGCACAGCGGGAACTGGGACAGGCCTTGATCGACGGCGGGGCCGACCTCATCATCGGGCATCACCCTCATATCATCCAGGGGTTTGAACGGTACAAGGATGGCCTGATAGCCTACAGCCTGGGCAACTTTATCTTTGATCAGAACCAGCACGTCTTTACCCGGCAGGGCCTCATACTGGACCTCAATCTGACCCGAGAGGGGCTGCAGGATCTGCAGGTCTGGCCGGTGTTCATCAAGGAGAGCCAGCCCTATGTAATGGAGGGAGAGGAAGCCCAGGAACTCCTGCAAACAGTGCAGAACCTCAACCGCAACCTGGGAACCGAATCCCAGATAGTAGATAACCACCTGGTGTTATAGTACAGGCGGGCATGGGGACGGTTCTTTACTTGCGCGCCTTAGCGCGCAAGTAAAGAACCGTCCCCGACTTGC
>DCTH01000033.1:4922-5078 GCA_002329495.1 Syntrophothermus sp. UBA1445
CTGGTCCGTTCGAGTGGCCAGTTGACCAGAGTATTGACCTCCACCCGGCCAGTCGCAAACCCCGGCAGGTACCACAGGGTCCTCCCCAGATGAAACACCTCAAAGAGGATAAACCCCAGCGTGATTCCGCGAAAGACCACCCGGTCAAAGACCATC
>DCTH01000207.1 GCA_002329495.1 Syntrophothermus sp. UBA1445
CGACCACTCAGCCATCTCTCCACGCTTTATTTTTTTCTCCGCAGTCGGTCAGAAACATTCACCAACGACTGACTATAATATTCTACCCGGTATTGTGATTAATCGCAAGTACCAACCATAATATGGACCAAGGGTTATTTCGGGGACGATCGTCCCCGACTTACTCTATTCCAGCAGGAAAACGGGCAGGTTATGACGTAGTAGTCTGAGGGCGCGTTCCGCTCAGAAACTTAATTATAAATAAAGGACATCTTCTATGCAAATACAAATACTGGCCAGTGGCAGCAGTGGCAATGCGGTTTTCTTTGAGCTGGGCAACACCCGGATTCTGATCGATGCCGGGATCAGTGCCCGGCGTATCGAGCGGGGTCTCGCCAGCATCGGCATCCGGGCCGGAGATCTGGATGCCATACTAATCACTCATGAGCACAGTGATCATATTAGTGGGGTTGAGGTCTTGGCCCGAAAACATCGCCTGCCGGTTTACGCCCGCCCCCGAACCTGGAGTATGCTAGGCTTCAGAGACAAACTGGATAGTGATTGCTGCCGGGAACTGCCTCTTAACCTGGGAATCGGTCAGGTTGAGGTGGTACCCTTCCCCATCTCTCACGATGCTGTGGACCCGGTGGGCTTCTGTCTTTATCACCAGCAGATGAAGTACGTGATAGCAACCGACCTGGGAGTGGTCACTCCGGTGGTACGGGAGGCCATGGCCTGTGCCGATGCCGTGGTCCTGGAAGCAAATCATGACCTGGAGATGTTGAACAACGGTCCTTATCCCTTCTATCTCAAGCGGAGGATCAGGAGTGCCGTTGGTCACCTGTCCAATCATGATGCGGCCGATCTCCTGACTGGTATTCCACGGAAATCCACCATGCAGGTCTTCCTGGCTCACCTCAGCCGGCAGAACAACCTTCCGGCACTGGCAGAGAGGATAGTCTGCCAGCGTTTAAGTGAACACGGGTGTGATGTAGGCAACGAGGTGGTTATACATATGACTTACCCGGACCAGATTTCCGGTTATTGCAGATAAGCTCCCGCAGGTGTTTTTGAGACGTATAACCCGATATCCCGGTGGGCAAACAAGTTTGTAAAAACGGGCTGCCGGCTGGCATACCCTCGCGAAATCATTCTTGCCAGCACTTTTTGAGTGTCTTATCTTAAAAAACTTTTCCCGGGTTCAGTATCAGGTTGGGATCGAAGGATTTCTTAATGGCCCTCATCAGGTTTAGCTTGGTCGGGTCAATGAACCTTGCCAGGGCTTCCTTTCTTTTCGCCCCTACCCCGTGTTCCCCGGAGAGCGTCCCACCCCGGGCATAGACTTTCTCATAGATCTCTGCCAGCACCCGGTCCCGTACCATCGGCCACTCAGTGTCGGTTAAACCCTCTTTGAGCAGGGTGGCGTGAATATTTCCGTCCCCGGCGTGTCCAAAGCAGGCTATTTTGATATGGTGACGGTCAGCGATGACCTGAATTTCGGCCACGGTTTCCGGTATTTCGCTCATCGGTACCACGATGTCTTCCAGGCTGTGAACGGGACTAGTTACTCGGAGAGCTTCCGCCAAAACCCGGCGCGGTTTCCAGATCCTTTCCTGGGTCGCCGGATTGTCCCCCACCAGTACATCCATGGCGCCGTTTTCAACCAGCAGGTCGGCCACTGTTTCCATGTCCTGTTCCAGATGGACCCGGGTAGTGCTTTCCAGCTCAATTATTATGTACGCCCCGGCTTCATGGCTCGGGAGTTCTCGTTCCAGGAACGATTCTGCGGACCTGATGCACAAATTATCCATAAACTCTATGGAAGTGGGGATTATTCCACTCTGTTTCATAACCCTGGGTACCACTGCGATAGCTTCGTGCATTTCCTTAAAAGGAGCAAGCAGTACCGCGTTGTACTGGGGTCGCGGCAGGAGCTTGAGGTAAGTCTTGGTAACAATTCCCAGCGTGCCTTCTGAGCCCACCAGTAGATGAATCAGATCATATCCGGTAACATCCTTGACACATTTCCCTCCCAGGTTAAGGATATCACCCTGGGGAAGCACCACCTCCAGACCATAAACGTGGTGGGAAGTTACACCGTATTTGACTGCCTTGTTCCCGCCCGCATTGGTTGCTATGTTCCCCCCGATAAAAGAACTGTCTGCGCTGCAGGGGTCCCCAGCATACAGAAACCCTTCCTCACGGGCCAGTCGTTGCACCTCACCGGTAGTAACCCCGGCCTCAACCACCATAAACATATTATCCCGGTCCAGCTCCAGGATCCGGTTCAGGCGCTCCAGGGATAGGACAATCCCTCCGTGAAATGGGACCGCTCCGGCGGCCAGACCGGTGCCAGCTCCCCGAGGGGTTACCGGAATCAACTCCCGATTGGCCAGTTGCATAATCTGGGCAATCTGCCGCGTGTTTTCCGGTTTGACTACCACCTCCGGCATCTGCCTCCACTTATCCTCACCGACCTCGTCGTGCGAATAGGGAAACATCTGGTCCTGACCAGTTAACACGTTACGGGCCCCAGCGATACTGACAAGCTCGGCAATAATCTCTGGGGTTACCCGGTTATAGCCCATCTTTTAACCCTCCTTTTAATGGCAACACGATTTTATATGTGTCATATTATACGGCTTACTTTACCTGAGGGCCATGCTTTGTCTGCCAACGCCCCCATTCATTTTAAGACTTAATCCGACCATTGATAGCCAAATCCCGACCACCTGCAAGTTGCCGAAAATGCTATTTTTTTCAGTAGTTGCTGTTAACAGGGAATGTTACAATTATTCCAGAATGTTTCCAAAAATCAGGCGAAGGGAGGAACTGCGAAGAAGTAGGCCGTAGAAAACAATACGATTTAATTGAGGAGGGGGAATTATCGTGGAAATCAAACCGATGGACAGGATTTGGGAAAAAGTATGGCCGGATTATTGGCCGCATTCCATTGAATACGGGAGAGAATCTATAGTCTGGCATCTTTATCATAACGCGAACCGGTTTGCCAACAAACCGGCCATAATCTACTACGGAACCGAGATCACTTTTAAAGAACTGAAAGAATTGGTCTGGAAAGCCGCCGGAGGACTAAAAAAACTGGGGGTCACCAAGGGGGACCGGGTGTACCTGGCCCTGGAGAACTGTCCCCAATTCATCATCTCTTACTACGCCGCCATGGCTTTGGGCGCCATCGTTATTGCCGGCAGTCCCATGTACAAGGGTGGTGAACTGACCTATGTCCTGAATGACTGTACCGCCAAGGTGGTTATCATCGAAGATGCTCTCTTCCCTATCCTGCAAAGCATCCGCAACCAGGTGCCATCAGTCGAAACAATAATAATAACTTCCCTGGCCGAGTATTTACCCGCTGAGCCAGCCCTTCCGGTGCCTCCCGGTTTGGCAATCGAGGGTGCTGAGTACCCGGGCACCATTGACTGGAAACAGTTTATGGCCAGCGAACCCCTGGATAGGATGGCCGAGCTTGATATAAAGAGTGATGTGGCTCTTCTGCAATACACTTCGGGAACCACCGGCAATCCCAAGGGGGCCATGATAACTCATTTAAACATTATGGCCAATGCCACCTCGGCGCCCATGTCGGTAAATGCCACCGCAGAGGATGTCTATCTGACCGTTTTGCCCCTGTTCCACGTCACCGGGATGACCAACAGCATGAATGCTCCGGTATATCTCGGCGCCACCATGGTACTCATCGCGCGATTTGATGCCGAGACCCTGCTGATGGCCATCCAGAAGTATAAGTGTTCGGTCTGGCTAGCCATCACTACCATGAACATTGCCGTGATCAATCACCCGAACCTTATGAACTACGACATCTCATCACTGCGTGCTCTTATATCCGGCGGAGCACCAGTACCGCCGGTGATCGTCGAAAAATATCGGTCAATGACCGGCTGTAATCTGGTAGAGGGCTTTGGTATGAGTGAGACCATCTCCGCCACAATTCTAAATCCCCTGGACCGTAACAAACTGGGGAGCATCGGCATACCCATGGTTGCGGTTGACATCCGGGTAGCGGACCTTAAAGATGAAACCAAGGATGTTCCACTGGGTGAAGAGGGAGAGTTATGGCAAAAGGCGCCCTCGGTAGCGATCGGTTACTGGAACAAACCCGAGGCCACCGCTGAGACATTCCTCGGAGACGGTTGGATGAAAACCGGGGATATCGTCAAGCTGGATGAAGAGGGTTATGTGTATATCTGCGGCCGTACCAAGGAACTTATCAAGGCTTCGGGATACAGCGTTTTCCCGGCTGAGGTCGAGGAATACCTGTACCACCACCCATCGATAGCTGAATGCTGCGTAATCGGAGTACCTCACGAATACCGGGGTGAGGATGTCAAGGCTTACGTCGTCCTGAAACCTGAATGGGTAGGCAAGATTACCGAACAGGAACTGGTGGAATGGGCCCGGGGCGAGATGTCGGTCTATAAGTATCCCCGCACCATCGAATTCCGCGAATCCCTGCCGAAGAGCGGAACCGGCAAGATTATGCGCAAGATACTGAAGGCCGAAGTGGCAGAGATGGCGGCTGCCAAAGAGCAGGCCTAACAACGATGATAAAACAATTGACTTCTGTTTCAGCTTCGTCACCACAAGAATCTGCTCTTACCTGAGTCGAAATCTTTAGTGTTACCGGTATGAAGTGGCTGAGCGAAGTCAGGTCCCCACGGTCGTAAGAGACTGCCTTTAGAGCATTCAATTCCCGGAAAACCCTGACATAAGAGGGGTTGGTGATCAGGCCAACCCCTTTATCTATTAATCCCAACCTGTGACTACCGGATTCGAAGTCCGTTCTTATATCCTATCCGGCATGGTTTAGTCTACCAGCCCTCGGCCCCGATCAGGGGGACAAACCGCACTATCGCCAGTTCGTCTTCCTGCAGTTCACCGTTTACACTTCGCGTTATTCGCAGCAATCGTTGATCGATCCGGTCACCCACCGGGATTACCAGCCTTCCCCCCGGGGTTAACTGACCTACCAGTGATTCGGGCACCACCGGGGCCCCGGCTGAAATCAGTATAGCGTCAAAAGGTGCGGCTTCTGGCCAGCCCTTTGTGCCATCACCGGTACGCAGGCTGACATTGGTGTAACCCAGGTCTTCTATCGTTTTCTTAGCCCCTTCGGCCAGTGGTGCCACAGTTTCGATAGAATAGACCTCCGCCGCCACCCGGGACAAAACCGCTGCCGCATATCCCGAACCAGTGCCGATCTCAAGCACTCGATCAGAAGGGCTGGTTTCGAGGGCTTCAATCATGAAGGCCACTATATAGGGCTGGCTTATGGTCTGTCCATACCCTATGGGTAAGGGTTGATCTTCGTAGGCAAATACCTGCTGGCTTGGGGCAACAAACCGGTGGCGAGGTACCTCGAGCATTGCCTTTATGACTCTCTCGTCTGATACTCCGCGGACCTTAATCTGTTCCTCTACCATACGCTTTCGCTCATTAATGCGATCAGGATCCTTATTCATCCCAAAACAGCTCACCTGCAAACTCCCTTCCACAAAAACCCACACTTGTCTTACCCTACAGTTTAACCTCAATCCTTCGTTACCCTCAACCTTCCCCTTTTTCGCCTGATTCTTGACCCCAAACCCCGATTCTATTTTACACAGGAATGTTCACTCATCATATCCCCCGGGTATTATTGTATTTTTAACTTTCAGGTTCCTTGAATAACCTTCATCCGGTCGTTATAAAGCCCGGGATGTGGCAAAAAATCACGTACTCGCGGGGCGCAAGCACAAATTGTTCTGGTTGGAAATATAATGTATTTANNGTTCGTTTTATCGGCGTACCACCAACGCCATCCGTAAGGAAGTGATTAACAGTGAAGGTTGTAAGGCATGAAAAGCACCGGGGAAAATACATCGGGCAAAAAACCGGAGCAGAAGGTGACTATCTTGCCACCACCAAAACAGAAGAACCAGACCCGGGTAAACCCGCAGGTGGTACTGGCTCCACCAACCCCAGGTGCCATGTTTGTCCATTACATCAACCCGGCTTTTCTTGGGATAATCCAGTCGACCCGGCAATGTTTGGACCTGAGGTCATTAATGAGCTGTTAAAGTCCGGGTTGTTCAAGGATAGTGACTGCGGATGCGACACTACTGTAATAGTGATCGGAAATGTTTTAATTATTAACCGCAATGCCACCTGTCACAGTACATCCAATTAAAAGCCCCCATGCAAAAAGTAACTTTTTAACTTCGACTCCATAATATGTTATATAACCGTATAAGGGGGTGCTAAGATGAGTCCACGCCCAGAAGGCAACCACGCAGTCGACCCAGAGTGTTGCTGCCCCAGAAAGCTTAAGTTCTTTATTTTCGGAAATACCTGGATTAATAATTACAATTCCGCCTGCCCGGATATCCTTCCTAACGGCAATGCACAATGAAGTCCTAACCGGAGAAGCAAAACCTTAGTAACATTTGGCCAACATACTCTATTGCTACCTTGGGCTGAACATTTATCCAACTAGTTCCATATTATAAACCAAATTCAGGAAGGAGGTCTGTTTGATGGCCGAAATGCCTAATGCTTTGACTCCCGAAAACATTGCCGCTGTAGCTCAAAGTGCCGGTGAAATCATTGGAGCCCTGGTAAATCAGAACCGGTCCGGAGGAATCGACTGCTGTGGCAATAACAGTGGCAGTTCATGCTGCTGCCCCAGGAAGATTAAGTTCTTTATCTTTGGCAACACCTGGATTAATAACTACAACGCTGCTTGCCCGGGTTTAGTTCCTTGTGCTGAATAGTTGATGGGTTTGTTTTTCGTTGTAGGGTACCTCAAAAATCAAGGAAGGAGGTTTTACAGATGGCTGATATGCCCAATGCTTTTACCCCAGAAAACATTGCTGCTGTAGCTCAGCATGCCGATAAAATACTTGCCGCTGTGTTTGGCACGACTCCGCCGCAGGCTCCTGCGCCAGCTCCGGAACCAGCCCCTACACCGGTAAGTGCTCCAGTTCAGGTTGAAACCAGGGTTAAACCAGCCCCCAGACCCCCTCATCCTAGGCCTGAACCCCAACCCGATCCTGAATGCTGCTGCCCCAGAAAGCTTAAGTTCTTTATCTTTGGCAACACCTGGATCAACAACTACAACGCCACCTGCCCGTTTGTAGTAAGCTGATTATAATCAGAAATTCATCGAGCCGCTTTCCTCATGGAGCGGCTCTGATCTTTATTGAAATAAAGGGGATTGCCGCAAAACCGCAACCCCCTTTTATGTTCAAATATGGCGGAGAGAGTGGGATT
>DCTH01000253.1 GCA_002329495.1 Syntrophothermus sp. UBA1445
GTTTCAAAGAACTTGATTTTTGCTATTATGCAAAAGTCTCATATAATAGGATTATTGTTGCCACACGAAGTCAATATACTGGAGGTATCACTGGATGAACTGGGAACGAAACAGAGGGGTATTGGGAAACGTTCTGGAAAGTATAGGTCTTACCCCTATGATACGGTTGAACCGATTGTCCGAAGGAATAGGGCCAGAGATCCTGGTAAAGCTTGAATACCCCAACCCTAGCGGCAGTTTAAAAGACCGGGTGGTTTACCGGGTGGTGGAGGAGGCAGAAAAACGCGGTGAGCTTAAACCGGGCATGATTCTGATGGAAGGAACCACAGGTAATACCGGCATCTCTACCAGTATGGTGGGTGCGGTTAAGGGTTACCGGGTAATCATAGTGATGCCCGAAGGCATGAGCGAGGAAAGGAAGAAGACCATTGAGGCCTATGGAGCCGAACTGGTTCTGACTCCTGGTGCCGAAACCGATGTCGATTTAGTTCTGGAAGAGGTTGCCCGGCAGAAGGAGAAGTACGGGGATCAGGTCTTTGAAGTAGGCCAGTTCGTCAGGCCGGAGAATGTTGATGCTCATTATTACACCACTGGACCGGAGATCTGGGAACAGTCCGGCGGCGATATCGATGTTTTTATCATGTGTCAGGGAACCGGTGGAACCGTGACAGGAACCGCCCGTTATTTGAAGGAAAAAAAACCTGATATCAAGATTCTGATCTCTGAACCCCAGGAATCTCCGATCCTGGCAGAAGGCAAAATCGGTCAGCACAAGGTCCAGGGGATTGCCGATGGACTGATACCCGAAATACTAGACCTGGAGTACATTGATGGCATTGTGCAGGTTGAATCTGACGAGGCTATTCGGGTAGCGCGAGAAATGGCTCGCCAGGAAGGCATATTCTGCGGCATCTCTTCGGGATGCAATGTAGCTGCAGCCTTAAAGTCGGCTCGTCATTTTCCAAAAGCTCGAAAGATCGTGACTGTGGTTAACGACAATGGACTGCGCTATCTCTCCACGGAACTGTGCGGAACCACCAAGGAGCGCAAATTATTGGAGAGAGAGTATGTCGTCTCGGCAGAGGATCAGGCACGGTTGAAGGCCAGGAATTTCCTGATCATTTAATAATTATGACTCCAGGGCCTTTCATTTTGGACGATCCGGTCTTGGAAAAAGGAGCCTTGGTAGTGGAAAAAAGGGATAATCAGGCCGACATGGGCCAGTATATAGCGATTGGAATGTGCCTGGGAGTAGTATTTGGGATTATCTTCGATAACATCGCAATGGGGATTTGATTTGGGATGTTATTTGGAATCGTCCTGCACCAGATTATAAGCCACCAGGATGAGAAAAATGATGAGGACGACCAGTAGAACAATACATCTTAACGAAAACCAGTATCCCGTATCACTTCAATCGGTACGGGATACTGGTTTGTATCCCGGTGTCATATATGGGTGCGAGGGCTGAACCATAACACCTCAGAGCCATATCCCAGGCTCACCACAATATCGCCCGCACTTGCACCATTAAACCTTTAGGTCGTTACCTATTGCCTGATCTGGCCATTTCCATAGATGATGTACTTGGTCGAGGTAAGTTCCTTCAGACCCATTGGGCCGCGGGCATGAAGCTTCTGGGTACTGATACCAATCTCCGCCCCCAGCCCGAACTGAAAGCCATCGGTAAACCTGGTGGAGGCATTGACGAAGACCGCCGCTGCATCGACACCAGCCATAAAACGCCGGGCTCTCTCATAGCTCCTGGTCACAATTGCTTCGGAGTGGCCGGTCCCGTACCTGTTTATATGTTCCATGGCCTCATCCAGGTCCTTGACCACCTTGACGGCCAGGATGAAATCCAGGAATTCTGTCTCCCAGTCAGATTCTGTCGCAGCCTTGATACCAGGGTGTATCACCTGAAACCTCTCACATCCCCGCAGCTCAACCTGACGTTCCTGCATCGCACTGGCCAGCCGCGGCAGAAACTCTTCTGCTACGGCTTCATGAACCAGCAGGGACTCCATGGCATTGCATACTGAGGGGCGCTGACATTTGGCATTGATGGCTATCTCCAAGGCCATATCCAGGTCCGCATCCTGATCAACAAAGGTATGACAGTTGCCCACACCGGTTTCGATCACTGGAACCGTGGCACTATTTACAACGGTCTGAATCAGCCCGGCGCCGCCACGCGGGATCAGGACATCCACATATCGGTTCATTCTCATAAGTATATTGGCGGCCTCGCGATCAGTGGTATCCACCAGTTGGATAGCCCCCTCATGAATTCCCGCTGCCATAGCCGCATCTGCCAAAACCCGGGCTATTGCCTGGTTGGAATTGAAGGCCTCACTGCCACCGCGCAGTATAATGGCATTTCCGGTCTTAAGACACAACCCGGCGGCATCGGCAGTCACATTGGGACGCGCTTCATAGATGATTCCCACCACTCCCAGCGGAACGCGGACCTTACCCACTTCCAGGCCATTGGGCCGTCGGTGCATCTCGACCACTTCACCCACCGGGTCGGGCAGAGCAGCTAAAGCCAGGAGTCCTTCTGCCATCTCCTCAATCCGCTTCTGGCTCAACATCAGGCGGTCGAGCAGGGTAGTGGACAGTCCTTTACGCCGGCCTTCTTCCATATCCATCTGATTCGCACTTAGGATCTCTTCACTTTTAGCGGTTAACGCCCGGGCCATTTCCTGCAAGGCCTGATTTTTTTGGTCGGTGGAAGCCAGCATCAAATAACGCGCTGCCTCTTTGGCCTTTCTCCCCAGTTCTTCCATTCGGGCTTGAATCACATAACATCCCCCCTCGTGTGAGCTTGTATTGAAAATCATATCGGCCATGGGCCATTATTTGTCGGGAAATCGGTTACCCTTTAGTCATGTAAGCGGTTCTCACGTCAAGAGACTCAGGTTATTTCGGTGAATTACCTCGTCATAATCCTTGCTGCCGAGTATCCGGGCGATCTCGGTAGTTCTCCGGCCCATAATGGCCTTAATCTCGTCCGCAGAATAATTGACCATCCCTCGGCCAATTTCACGACCTTCGACCGTCCGGACTGAAACCACATTCCCGCGTTCAAAGTCCCCGTCAACAGCCACCACTCCGGAGGGCAACAAGCTTTTCCCTTTCTTAACCAGGGCATCGGCGGCCCCGGTATCAACAGAAACAGCACCATGGGTCTGACTACCGAAGGCAATCCAGCGTTTACGAGCCTGCATGCGCCCTTCCTTGGGTTNNGCGGTTTGAAAAGGGTGCCGATACGCTGGCCATCAACTATCCCCCGAACCGCACCCGGTTCCCGACCATTGGCAACCACCAGAGGTATGCCGGAAGCCATGGCGGTACGAGCCGCCAGCAGCTTGGTGTACATGCCGCCACTGGAAAACTTGGTTCCCTTTCCCCTCAGACCCTTTTCTACAATATCGGGGATTTCGTCAAGTTCCCAATAAATTTTGGCCTCGGAATTTACATGCGGATCATCATTATATAAACCATCAATATCAGTGAGAATAATCAGGAGATCAGCGTCCACTATCTCCGCCACCAGTGCTGAAAGGGTATCATTGTCACCAAACTTGATCTCTTCAACCACCACGGTATCATTTTCATTAATAACCGGTATGGCACCCAGTTGCAGCAGAGTAGTCAGGGTATTACGTGCATTGAGATACCTCAGCCTCTCATCAAAGTCGTCCTTGGTGAGCAGAACCTGGGCAATATCCTTGCTGTATTCGGCAAAGAACTTTTCGTACAGGTGCAGAAGGGTTCCCTGACCTATGGCTGCCAGAGCCTGCTTAAGCGGCAGGGTCTTCGGATAATCACGGTATCCTAATCTTCCAACCCCTGCAGCCACTGCGCCCGAGGTCACCAGCAGTACCTCCCGGCCCTCGTTATGCAAATCGGCCAACTCCCGGGCCAGTTTCTCCAGTCTTGACAGGTTTATCTGTCCGCTATCATGAGTGATGGTGCTGGTACCGACCTTGATCACTATACGCCGGCATTTTCTTAAGTCGCTTCGGCTTTCCAATTTCCTCCCCCTGACTATCCGTTGTTCATGCAAAAGCTAAACTATTCCTGGTACTCAAACTCCAGATCCAGAATACGTACCAGGTCGCCGTTCTCAATCCCTTTTTCCCGCAAGGCCTGATTTATACCCATTTTCTCAATGATGTGCTGAAACCTGGGCAAAGCCTCATCATTATCAAAATTGGTCATAGCAACCAGTTTTTCAATGCGGTCACCACTGATTTCGTAAGCCCCGTTGGTTTTTCTTATTCTGAAAGGAATATCCTCCTTAAAGCGTGTCACCACTATCTCCTCAGTTGCCGGTGAGGTCTCCTGTATCTGGGATAGAGTCAAGTATACCCGTTTCACCAGTTCATCGACTCCATCACCAGTGAGAGCCGAAATCGGAAGTATCTCGATGTCTTTTATAACCTCTCGCAGCCCGGCAACAATCTCGTCTGCACCCGGAGAATCTATCTTGTTGGCGGCAATTAACCGCGGCCGNNTCCAAAAGGTCCGGGCGGTACAATCTGAGTTCCTGCAGAAGAGTCTCGTAATCCGTAGCTGGATCCCTCTCTTCCAGCCCTGAGCAATCCAGCACGAATACCAGAACCCGGGTGCGCTCGATATGGCGCAAGAATTCGTAACCCAGTCCCGCCCCCTGATGAGCGCCGGAAATCAGCCCTGGAATATCAGCTACCACAAAGGTTTCACCCGGAGCCACCTCAACCACCCCCAGATTAGGGACCAGGGTGGTAAAAGGATAATCCGCAATCTTGGGGCGGGCAGCCGATAGCTTGGTAATGAGGGTCGATTTCCCGGCGTTCGGAAAGCCAACCAATCCCACGTCGGCCAGCAGTTTCAGTTCCAGGATCAGCCAGTGTTCAGCACCCGGTTCCCCTTTCTCAGCAAATGCCGGTGCGCGGTGGGTAGAAGTTGCAAAGCGCGCATTGCCTCGGCCACCCCTTCCCCCTTTGGCACCGATAAAGGTCTGGCCGTGGCTAACCAGATCAGCCAGGACATCACCAGTTTCGGCATCCTTAATGACCGTTCCCACTGGAACCTTGATGACCAAATCCGGGGCTCCGGCGCCGTGCATGTTCTTTCCCTGCCCGTGTTGGCCCCGTTCACCCTTGTAGTGTCGGCGGTAGCGAAAATCCATTAAGGTGCGCAGACCCTGTTCTGCCTGAAAGACAATATTGGCCCCTCTCCCGCCATCACCTCCGGAAGGTCCTCCTTGGGGCACGTACTTTTCACGGCGGAAAGCGACCACGCCATTACCGCCGTCACCGCCCTTGACGTAGATTCGGGCCTGATCTACAAACACGAAATCACCTCGTTAATACTATCTCACGTCTGAACTGACCTGATTCACCCGGCCATGTAAGTCTGATAATCGTCTGCCCTTGATCCTCCACCAAATCCAGCCAAACCTCAAATTCCTCCTCACCGTCTGGAGCTTTAACCTCCTCCAGAACCTGGTAGAGAGCGGTTAATCCCTGAGACAGCACCAGATCAGCAGTATCCTTGATCATGAGTTTACCCATTCTCAAGCTTGCTCCCCGGTCCTGAGTCCACAACTGCAGTTCGTATAGCGGGATGGATACTGCGGATGGCAGGGAATTGAACAAACGGCTTTCCTGGGCCAGTTCCCTGGCCGCGGAATCCAAGTACTCCATGGCCCTTTCCGGCATCTCCAGCTCCATATAACCTTTGATAACCTGCAGGTGATTTGCGTAATCGTGACGCCGGCGACTTAGCAATCGCACCACTTTTTCGGTATCCATACTGCCCTCCAGTAAAAACAACCCCTGGGCTTTTGCCAGGGGTAAGTTGCTCTTGCATGTTTTCTACAAGTTCTTTCAAGTATCCTTTTATATTGTCGCCATTCTTTTCTTACATGGTCAGGTCAGCAACGGGGTAAACACTAACCTGTTTCTTATTCTTGCCTTTGCGTTCAAATTTGACTAAACCATCGATAGTGGCAAAAATGGTGTCATCGCCACCCAGTCCAACATTGTTCCCCGGGTGAACCTTGGTACCTCTCTGCCTTACTATGATATTTCCAGCAGTAACCATCTGACCGTCAAACTTCTTGACTCCCAAGCGTTTGGATTCGCTGTCTCTACCGTTTCTGGAACTTCCAACACCCTTCTTGTGAGCAAAGAGCTGCAGATCTATATGAAACATACTTAACACCTCCTGATTCTAATTCTGATAAAATCCTGATATTGAGACTCAATTTCCTTTAATCCTATTTCCATGGTACCCAATATGGTCTGCGCTTTCAGCGCATCGTCATCGCTTAATTCCGGCTCCAGTGTGCAGGTTAACAGTCCGCCTTCCCTCTCGTAAACCGGTTTCTTTTCCAGGTATTGCAGCAACCCCAACAGGGCCGTCTGGGTTATCGCGGATATGCCTGCACAAATTATGTCCTGCCCGTGGTCGGCATAACCAGTGTGGCCCTCCACCCGGAACGACTTTACCACGTTATTGCGGTCCTTGCACAACTCAACCCTGACCATGATCAGAACATTATTTTCTCGATACGAACACTGGTAAATGGCTGCCGGTGACCTTGCTTCTTACGGTAATTTTTCTTGGGCTTGTACTTGAAAACTATGATCTTTTTCGCTTTACCCTGTCCCAAGACCTTGCCCTGAACCTTGGCTCCCTCAACATAAGGGGTCCCAACCTTCAGTTCATCTTCGGTCTTAAGCGCCAGAACCTGATCAAATTCAACGGTTTCACCAATATCTGCGGCCAGTTTCTCCAGCTTCAGGACTTCTCCCTCCTGAACCCGGTACTGTTTGCCGCCGGTCTTAATAACAGCGTACAATAAACACACCTCCACATTTTAGAGACTCGCTGGTCCCAGGTGGGCTAACCGCCGCTTCCATACCCGGACCATGCGGTTGCAAAAATGTGCAACCGACAACAAAAGGTTACCACGCCTCGCCCCCGCAAGTCAAGCCGCCAGCCGGTTTTGAGGGGGACGGTCCTTTTGTCACCCTTTGAAGGGTGACAAAAGGACCGTCTACGTGTCACCAAAACGTTCCCTTGTTTGCTATAAGGCCGCGACGGCTAAAAGCAGGAAGGATATCTCGGTTATTTCATTAATAAAGCCATAGGTATCCCCGGTCATTCCCCCCAGTCGTTTCGCCAGCCACCAGGAAACCACGGCCCCCATCAGCCAGGCACCTGCGGCAAGCACCGCTCCTTCTATACCCAGCAGCAGAACCGCTGGAACCAGGGCGACCATGATCGCAAGTGTTATTTGACCAACCGTGACCTGACCAGCGAAAGGAGAACCGGTTCCTTCTCCCTGACGCGCGTAAGGGTATCTCATCGCCAGGACCATAGATGTTCTCGCTACCACCGGGGTTAACAGCAACACCGGGTAGGTGCCAGACAGCGAACTGATCGCAGCAGCCTTAATCCCCAACACCATCACACAGGCCATGACACCCATTGATCCCACCCGGCTGTCCTTCATGATCATCAGGGCCATCTCCCGGGAATGGCCACTGAATACCCCATCAGCCGTATCCATCAGCCCGTCCAGATGCAGCCCACCGGTCAGAAACAGGACTGCGGCTATTGCCAGCCAGGCAGGCAACGGTGGCGGCAGAATCAGAGATGACAGGTAGTAAATAACCGCCATCAGGCCACCCACCAGCAGGCCCACCAGTGGGAATAACGACGCCGACGCGGGCATCTCTCCCGGGCGGATCTCTCCACTGATCCTCACCGGAATTCGGGTTAATAGCTGTAAGGCCAACAGAAGTCCGCGCAATGTTACCTCCGTTTAATTAAACCTGATAAGTCTCTTGGACTTCGCGATCAAAGCTCAGGCCCCCGGTGAGGGTTAATCCGTACCTTCGGATGTGGGGGGCCAACCGTAGGCGGAAGACATTTTTTTAATATCCATAGCCAGTCCGGAACAGACCAGATACACCTCGGCAGCATACTGGCCCATGATCTGGTTACTCCAGCCAACCAGATCGCGGTAGACCCTGGAGAGGTGATTTTCGGGAACAATCCCCAGACCAACCTCGTTGGTCACCATAATCACCGGGCAGGGGGCCTTACTGGCCGCCACAGCCAGTTCCTCAACCACCGGCAGGATCCTGTCGTAGTAAGCCTGATCTTCCAGGCCTTCCCGGTAATCCCGGAGCAGTAGGTTGCTGAGCCACATGGTCAGACAGTCGATCAGGATCACCCTGGTACTCGGGGCCGGGTTTCTTATCAGACCGGTCGGGGCAAACTCCTCTTCGGCGGTTATCCAGTGAAGAGGACGCCGCTGCTGATGCTGATATACCCGCTGTTTCATCTCCTCATCACGGGGTATACAGGTGGCGATATACAAAACCGGATGGTCCTCTCCCAGGTCGGCGGCGATCTTCTCGGCCCACCGGCTCTTGCCGCTGCGAGCCCCTCCGGTAACCAGTATTAATCTTTCTGCCATCTGATTCCCTCCATTTGCCTAGCGTCCGGATTCAGGGGACAGCCGGGAGAGCAGCACCACCTGGGGACACCCGTAAACCGGGTGACGCTCGATCATAATAGATTGACCGTAAACTGCTCTGATGTTATCCAGGTTAACAACCTCCTCCACCGTACCCCAGGCAAAAACCCGGTTCTGATGTATAAGCATAAGCCGGTCACAGTACAGGGCCGCCAGGTTGAGGTCGTGAATGGCCATTATTATGGCTATTCCTTTCTGCCGGTTAAGCTCCTTGATAAGATCCAGTATTTCTATCTGGTGATTAATATCCAGGGAGGAGGTGGGCTCATCCAACAGGAGCAGGTCCGGTTCCTGGGCCAGGGCCCGCGCAATCAGCACCCGCTGCCGCTCCCCACCGCTGAGTGTATTGACTAAACGATCGGCCAGGTGCAAGATCCCGGTAACCTCCATTGCCCACTGCACCTGTTCCCGGTCATGGGGAGATGGTGATCCCATCCTTGGGACATAGGGGTGTCGACCCATCATCACCACCTCATGGGCCTTGAAAGCAAAATCAATCCTGACCTCCTGGCTCACCATCGCCACCCGCCGGGCCCTGGCAGCAGAATTCAGCTTATGAATACTCATTTCTTCCAAACAAACCTGACCCGTCTGCGGTTTCAGCAGGCCACACAGGGTCTTGAGGAGGGTGGTCTTGCCCGATGCATTGGGGCCGATAATTCCGATATGATCTCCCTGCTCTATCTCGAAGTTCAAGTCTGCCAGGACCCGGGACTGGTATCCGCAGGCCAGATCCCTGACAGTCAGAAAACTGGGCATTACACTAAACACCACCTATCTAAAATAAGGGCCCCCGGTAGCGTCTCAACAGGAATATAAAAAACGGGGCTCCGAACAGGGCCGTAACCACCCCGAGCGGCAGTTCCACCGGAGCCAGGATCGTCCTGGCCAGAATATCAGCACCGAGCAGCAGTATGGCTCCTGCCAGAATGGAAACCGGCACCAGGATACGGTGGTCAGGGCCCACCAGAATCCTGGCCACATGAGGCACAATAAGGCCAACAAACCCGATCATACCACTCGCTGCCACTGCCGCCCCGGTCAAAATGGAGGCTACTATCAAGAGAATGGCCTTAACCCTCTCCACCTCCACTCCCAGGTTGTGGGCTGAATCCTCTCCCAAAAGCATCAGGTTAAGATCGCGCGCATAATAGATGGCCACGCAGGTACCAACCAGGAGATAAGGGAGGGTAAACAACACATAACCCCAGGTCCGCCCGGAAAGCCCTCCCATCAGCCAGAATACAATGGTATGCATCTGATCCTGGCTAAAATATATCAATAATGAAATCATTGCGGACAGAAAAGAGCTTAGGGCGACTCCTGCCAGAAGGAGATTGGGAATAGGTACTGTTCCTCCGGTTCGGGCCAGGTTGTATACCAGGATTACTGTTAAAAAGGCCCCCAGCGCAGCTAACAGAGGTACGGCTCCCAGCCCGCTCCAATCAAGACTCAAACCCAGCGAAATGGCCAGGGTGGCCCCCAGACCAGCCCCGGCCGATGCTCCGATTATGTGAGGATCAGCCATCGGGTTTTTGAAAAGGCCCTGGAATATCGCTCCCGCCAGGGCCAGGGCTGAACCGACCACCAGGGCCAGAATCACCCGGGGCAACCGGAACAACGTGATTATGGTCTCATAACTCTCCGGCCAGTTTGGTACTATCTGGCCGCCAACCCCGGGAAGCTGAAAAAGCAGGATCTTCATTACCTGGAGAGGTGATATGTATATGCTCCCGATGGCCACCGCCAGTATTATCATGATTAATAGGACTGCCAGCAGCAGCCACACCGCCTGGCGTTTACAATACTCGATCTTAATCACCCCGTACTTCGACTTCCGGATGGATTATCGACAGCAGTTCATCCATGGCCTGGATTATCCGGGGACCGGCCCGGTTATAAATATCAGGATCAACCTCTGTTACCTGCCCGTTTTGGATAGCCTTGATGCTCTGCCAACCATTCCCGCGAGTCATAGGATTGGCAGCCGGGACTCCATGGCTCTCCTGGTACACGATTATATCCGGGTTGCGCAGAATGATGATTTCGTCACTCAACTCCGGGTATTGGGTGGCGGCGTCCCCGGCCAGATTAACCCCACCACACGCCGTGATCAGGTCGTCGATCAGGGTACCCGGGCCAACGGTCATCAATGGCTCATGCCACACTTCATAATAGACCAAGGGACGATAGGAATCCCCAGTAACCATATTCCTCACCTGCTCAATCTTTTTCCTTATATCATCAGCCAGCTGTTGGGCCTCCCTTTGCTTTCCAGTCGCCTGACCGATCATCTTCACCGCAGTGCTGATATCCTCTAACCGTTCGGGCTCCACGGCCAGTACCGTAATCCCAGCCTTCTCCAACGCTGGTATCTGCAGGCGGTGAATGCTTTCCACTACCACCAGGTCGGGATCAAGAGCCGCTATCATCTCCAGGTTGGGATCGCTGAACCCGCCGATTTTCTTGCACTGCTGAGCTGCAGCCGGGTAATTGCAATAGGTTGTAACCCCTGCTATACGCGAGTCCAGGCCTATCGCATAGAGTATCTCGGTATTGCTCGGTGACAATGAAATGATGCGCTGGGGCTCTTTCTCGATAGTTACCTGCCGCCCCAGGTCATCCCGAAGTACCACTGGAAACCCGGAGGAAATATTCTTGACCGGTGGGGGCTGAGATTGCTCTGCACCGCAGCCGCTCATCATTATTAGGCCGATGACTAAGGCTACCCCCCCGATTATTCGTGATATTCTAAACACCCAGCATCTCCTCCAAACTTAGAACCTCATCCAGGGTTGCCATCTCCTTTAGGATCCGGATGCTGGCGTCTATCAGGTTAAACGCCAGGGCGGCACCGGTACCCTCTCCCAGGCGCATATGCATATGCAGCATGGGCTTGACCCCCAGCATGCCCAGCATAATCTCGTGTCCGGTTTCCTCGGACAGGTGTGAAGCCAGGATATAATCCGTCACCGATGGTTCAAACCTGCTGGCCACCAGCGCCGCAGCAGTCGAGATAAAACCGTCGATTACCACCGGAACCCGCCGGGAGGCCGCACCCAGAATACACCCGGTCAAACCCGCAATCTCCAAGCCTCCCACCTTGGCCAGAACCTCCAGGGGGTTACGCGGATCAGGCCGGTGCTTCTCCACCACCTGGCGTATTAATTCTCTTTTGAATTGCAGCCGTTCATCATCACATCCCGTGCCACGCCCCACCACCAGTTCCGGGGGAAAGCCGCTGAATACGGCTAGAATTGCGGAACTGGAAGTGGTGTTGCCGATTCCCATTTCCCCGGTCCCGATCAGATTTGCCCCCTGATCTATTGCCGACCAGGCTACATCCCGGCCAGCAATCACAGCCCGTGTTGCTTCTTCCTCCGACATGGCCGGACCCAGGAGCATATTGTCAGTCCCCTGCTTGATCTTGCGGTCCAGCAGTCCCGGGTGTTCCATTTTTCCAGCAACCCCCATATCAACTACCAGAGTTCGGGCCCCCGCCTGCCGGGCCAAAACACTCACGGCCGCGTTATCGCCCAGAATGGTCCGGACCATGAGACGGGTTAAATGCTGGGGGTAGTTGCTCACACCTTCAGTAACGATACCGTGGTCTCCCGCCATAATGATGATAACCTTGTGGTCAACTGACGGGACCATGTCTCCGGTAATCCCGGCAAGCCTGACTGCAATTTCCTCCAGCGCTCCCAGACTACCCGGGGGCTTGGCCAAGCCATCGAGGCGCTTCCTCGTTCTGGCCACAGCCTTTTGATCCAAAGGGGGTATTGTAATCAACATTTCATTTCTAACCATGTGTCCTCCTCATTGCCCGATCTCCAATCATGCCCCCATAAAAAAAGTCCCCGGCCAATTGATAAATGGACGAGAACGCGTACGTACATAAAGCACATGCTGTCCCCCCTTTCCTCGAAGGCAGGCCTTGTCAAATGAACAGGCAGGTCTCCTGGCTTCGGATCATAGCTTTCCTACACCTTCCCGGAATGTCCAGTGGTTTTAGCCTAAAACTGACTAAACGTAGGTTCGCTCCCCGTTACAGTGGCGGGACCGCGCCGGCTTGCTGAGCTGTATTATTAATGCTCCCGGCTTCCCTATTATCCCCTCAATGGGGCACCTGTTCACGTATGAAGTTATTAGCTGAATCCATTCTACCCTATATAATCTGAAAATGATAGTAACACCGACTAAGGATACGACCGCACTTCAGCATCCGGAGTTTTATTTTGGTTTCCTCATCTATAGTGTCGGGGCTCTGCGTTTAAATCCGGGAAACAATTGTTCGTTAATTGCCCCTTTCCTTCGTGCACCGTGGTATAATTTGGTGTAAGAATTTTTGGCAAGATACGTATTTAGTATTGATACCAAATTATGGAGTATTTTGTGGACAAAAATACCGTCGAAATTAAAAACCTGCGCAAGGTTTACCGGGTGGGAGATGAGAAAGTGGTGGCCCTTGACAACATCTCCCTTAACATCAGATCCGGTGAAATCTGCTGTATTCTTGGCACTTCAGGTTCCGGCAAATCAACCCTGCTCAACCTCATCGCGGGGTTGGAGAAACCTACCCGTGGTACCATTAAGATTAACGGCAATCATATTGAAAAGATGAACGAGCGTCAGTTGGCTCTGTTCAGGCAGCGTTTTGTCGGGTTTGTCTTTCAGTCGTATAACCTCCTGCCTACCCTTACCGCTTTGGAAAACGTGTGTCTGCCCTTGACGTTTCGCGGGGTTAAGAAGCAGATCCGGGAAAAAGAAGCCGCCCGTATGCTGTCCGCCGTCGGCCTAAAAACCCATATAAACCACCGGCCTACCCAGATGAGCGGAGGTCAACAGCAGAGGGTGGGGATAGCCCGGGCTTTTGTCTGTAAACCCAGTTTGATGTTGGCTGATGAACCCACCGGAAACCTGGACTCTAAAACCACCCGCGAGATTAAGGAGCTGATCCTGAAACTGGCACGGGAATATCAGCAAACCCTGGTCGTTGTAAGCCATGATGCTGATGTGGCCAGTATTGCGGACAAGACCGTTCATATCCTGGACGGCAACATAGAAAAAATTGAGGAAAAATCATAAGTGAGGGTTGATATGATGAGACTTGGACCTCTGGTGAAATTATTCGTTTGGCTGTTCGTCTTTATGCTCTTTGGCCTGCCAGTTGCTGTAGCTGCCAATGGCCTGGATTCAGGTCAGGTAATACGCGAAGCCCCCAATCTTATAATTGCCGGGGACCGGTGGATGCCGGTTTTCAAAGCCGGTGAAAAAGTGTCTCTCAATGTCCCTATAGAAAACACCACCAACGGAACGGCGAAAAATGTCCAGGTGTCACTGGCAGTCAGCGACCTGTCCAATTTCCCGTTTAAATCTGGAAGAATGACTTTCACCAAATACATATCATCGATCACCGATGGCACGTCAGTGGCCAGTTTCAACCTTACCGTGCCCGCCAACACCAAACCCGGGGTCTATCCGGTCGGTGTCAACATCAGTTATGATTCTGATGTCGGAGGTGGAGGGCAGACCAGTGGTACCCTGTACGTCGAGATCGTAAACGATTACCGTCAGCCAACCGTCAGCCTGATGAATGTCCGCTTGCCGGATGAACGTCTCCCGGCAGGCAAGTCCACTCTGGTCACGCTGGTCCTTAATAATGAAGGCGACCTGCCGGTCAAGGATGTGGCAGTCAGCCTGACCGGATTCAACAGCGGGTTGACTCTGGACAACTGGTCTGATACCCAGAATCTGAGCCGAATTGACGCCCGTGAAATCAAGCCGGTCACATTCCGCATCAATGTGGACTCGGAGACCAAGACGGGGACCTATATACTGGACCTCAACATCACCTGCAAAGATGAGTATGACCAGGAGTATAAGACGGCCAGCAAAGTCTATTTGCCAGTGGATGGCAAAGGGAGTCAGGACGACTTGATACCACGAATAATCATTGAAAACTACAGTTATGGAGGGGAAGATCATACAACGGCAGGGCAGGTTTTTAATCTGCACATGTTCCTTACCAATACCAGTGAGCAAACTGCAGTCAAGAACATCAAGATGAGCCTGAGTTCGGATGGTCAGGTATTCGTTCCGGTAGGCAGCGGCAGCACCCTGTACATAAGGGAAATCGGACCCGGTGAGACGGCCGAAGCTACTATCAACCTTAAACCTAAAGAGACCGCTGAATCTCAGACCTACAGCGTTTCCGCCGATATTGAGTTTCAGGATTCCGAGGGAAATAAACTCGCCGAGAAAGAAGTTATCAGCATACCAGTCATGCAGACGCTCAAACTCCTGATAACTGATGCTGTGACGCCACCGCAGGTTTTTTCGGGTAGTCCGGCCAATATATCGGTGGACTTCTATAACACCGGACGAGCCACCATTCGCAACCTGCAAATATATACCACCGGCGACTTCGAAGTCAACGATGGTCATCTGTTTCTGGGAACGCTGGAATCAGGGAAGAGTGACTACTATGACGTTAACGTGACTCCCAACAAGACAGGTGAACTCCTGGGTAAAATCATATTTGAGTACGATGATGACGGCGGACAGCATTATCAGAGCGAAAAGGAGTTCAAACTGGTGGTCGCCGAACCCATGCCCATGCCCGGCCCGGGCGAAATGCGACCGCCGATTGAAGCGCCTAACAAATTCTCCTTTAAATGGTGGATGATGCCTGGCCCTCTGGTACTGTTGGCGGTTATCGGATTTATCATCTACCGGAAAAAGAAAAAAGCAAAAGAGGCGCAGTTCTTAGATGAATAGCCGCGATCTCATATCCATGAGTTTTCGAAATTTAATGCGGCGGAAGACCAGAGCCTTTCTTACCGTTCTGGGGGTGGTTATTGGTACCGCTTCGATAGTGATTATGCTTTCACTTGGCCTGGCGATGGAGAAAAGCTTTAAAGAACAGCTCTCGCAAATGGGAAGCCTCAATATCATCCAGGTATACACTATGTATGGTGGCTATGGTGATACCCAACAGACCACTCAGCCAGCCAGGCTGGATGAGGATGCGGTGTCCGCATTTAAAACCATACCCGGTGTTCAGGCGGTTATGGCCCAGAAACACAGCTATATGAAAGTAGTTTCCGGCAGGATGGTGGGTGGTGTTTCGATAATCGGGATTGACCCTGAGATTATGGAAGATTTCGATTTCAAGGCCGAGGAGGGTCGATTACTCCTGAGTTCCGACAAGAACGCCATAGTATTCGGTAAGATGGTGGCTTTCAACTTCTACAATCCGCGTTCACGAGGCGATCAAAATATGATGGGGCGTATGTACTTCCGGGGAGGACCAGATGAACCTGAGCCGGAACCACCGGTTGACTTGTTAAGTGGCAAACTCATGATCAGCACTGATCACAATTACGGTGAACCACGCCGGTCCAACCCTGACCCGAGTTACAAACCTCCGGAGCCTCACGAGGCCAAAGGGGTAGGACTACTCGAACAATCAAATAATGAGAAGGATTACAACGCCTACATGAATCTGAAGGTCCTGGAGGAAATAATAAAGGAAGATCAGCGTTCAACCGGTCAGAGACCGTCCCGGGATGGACAGGAAGACCAGTATTCGGCGATCCAGGTTAAGGCCCAGGACATTAACCAGGTGGAAGCAATTCAGCAGCAGATCAAGGATATGGGGTATCAGACCTCCAGCCTTTCGGACATACTGGAATCAATGCAGAAGCAATCACGAACCATGATGGCCATCCTGGGGGCTATAGGAGCCGTCAGCCTGTTGGTTGCGGCCATTGGCATTGCCAATACCATGATGATGAGCATCTACGAAAGAACCAGAGAAATTGGTATTATCAAGGTTCTGGGAGCTGATATCGCAGATCTCCGGAAACTGTTCTTACTGGAAGCAGCTATGATCGGTTTCGGTGGGGGAGTAATCGGCATTGTTCTGAGCTATCTGATTTCTTTCGGGCTGAATAAAGGCTTCGCCCATTTTGCCGGGCAGTTTTCCCCTGGCGGGGTGGGACAAATGTCAGTAATACTCCCGCAGTTAGCATTGGCCGCCGTTCTTTTTGCTACCTTAATCGGGATTATATCCGGCTATCTTCCGGCGCGCCGGGCGATGAACCTCAGTGCCCTGGAAGCGATAAGGAATGAATAACTTGCCGTGTTATCGTATAGGAAGCTTCCAAAGTCGAGGATACCAAGAGTTGCGCCGGAAAGTACCCAGCTTTAGACATGAGTGCCAGGTTAAAGGTTATAACTGTGCAGTATTCAATGGAGCGAATGTTATGTCTGAGATTGAAAACCGGGGCCTGGAAGAAGGTCTTTTTCAGGCGTTGATTGATCATAATCTTAAGGGTCCGTTCTATAAAATGTTGGGTCTCAAGCCCACCGGATTGGGCAGGGGTTGGGCCCGGCACCGCCTGGTGCTCGGCGAGCAGCATTGTAATGCCCAGGGAAAACCCCATGGTGGTGTTATCGCCACCATGGTTGATACCGCTATGGGTAACGCTATCGCCACTACCGGCAGCAGGCCGGTTACGGTAGAACTTACCCTCCATCTTATTAACTCACCCCAGGTGGGTGCTGAGGTCGTGGTTGAAGCGGAGGTGGTTTCCAGTGGATCGCGGGTGATCTTCACCAAAGCCACCGTAACCAGCAGGGATCGTATTATAGCTACTGCCCAGGGGTGTTTTATCAATGCCGGTCCGGTGGAACCGTGATGACAGCACACCCGGACCTTACAAGGCGATCAATCATCATCCCAGAAGTTATGGTTTTACTTGCTGACGATAACTTGACCTGCCCTTGAGTTAAAGGCTTGAACCAATTGGGCGTTGACCTGACACTCCGTCGACCTTCCCGAGCGACTGTCACTGGGTTCAAACCAGATACGGCGTTACTTTCTGCTCTTTGCCGGGCGCTCAGCAAAGGGTACCCGGTACAGATAGCCCGTCGATTCCAGGGCCTCCACCGTCCATTCGCCGCCTACCCCACTGATCATCCACCGGAGAAACTCCCACAGGTCCTTATCGATTTCATCCTCATCCGGAAGAGGGTTTATGTCCTTGACCAGGAGCAGGATCTCCAGCCCTGCAGGGAAGAAACGTCCAGTCTTGCCCACAAATATAAGTTCATAAACCCGCCCGCTCTCTGCCTGGAAGTAATGGTTTCTACCCCCATCCACATCCTCCGGCTGCAGATTAAGCTCCTGGCGGAAGAACTGACGAAACTCATCGTAATGGTCCAGCCTGGTTTCGGTAAGTACCAGTTCCCGGCGATATCCCGCCAGTTTATCATCAAATTGTATCCATTGCATGAACCTCACTCCTTTACAGCGATTCTAAAAACCGGACCAGTTCTCGAGAGATGAACTCGGGCTCGTCCTCCTGGATAAAATGCTTGGCCTGGATATAAATGGGCTTTTGGGCAATGGGGAGGATCTCATAGAAACGCTCAGCCCACTCCCTGGGAAACACATCATCCGGTTCTCCCCAGATTATCAAGGCCGGAATATCAAGCCCCGGTAACTGCTCTTCGATCTCTTTGATGATGTGATAGCCGGTGTTCTCTTTGTTCTTCTCCCCCAGGGGTATCATACGGGGAAAACGCAAAAAAGCCCCGCGTTCATCGTAAGACTGCAGGTGAAAACGATAGCCATCGACAACTTCTTCAGTCATCTTATCCCGGTTTACCACGCTTAGCCAGAGGCCTCTCTCAGTCAAGGCATTACGGCGCTGCAGGAGGTACGGTCCCACCACCGGTGCGTGCATCATCCCCCAGGGGAAAATCGAGCTGTGAAAGGGTGAGACATCCGTCCAGGCCCAGGTACTCATCAGCAGCATGGCCTTCACGTTTTCCCGTCTCCTCATCACGTACCCCAGCCCAATCGGTCCGGCCCAGTCCTGCATAACCAGAGTGACGTTCTTCAAATCAAGTTTTTTAACCAGCTGATCAAGGTTAGAGGTGTGGTGCAGCAGGGAATTGTAATAGTCATTACAGGGTTTCTCTGACATCCCCAGGCCAATCAGGTCGGGACTAATCACCCGGTATCCCGCCTCGACAAGAATGGGAATGAACTTGCGGTACAGAAAAGTCCAGGTTGGGTTGCCGTGTAGAAGGAGAATGGGCTCCCCCTCACCTTCATCCAGGTAGTGCATAATCCGCCCGTTAACCTTCAGGTAGTGGGCCTGAAATGGGTATTGCTCTTTGACGTTTAACGGCATCTCCGTTACCATATAAATCCCCCCACTGTTTGATTTGATCTGGGTTGGGCATCGGAAACAACTTAAGAGTAGTATTCCATATTCAATCAGGATCACCTTCATTACTGTGGCTGATTACCGGTCAGATTAGGGTTTACGGTTTACTGCTGCCCAAATATTTGAAAACATTAATTTTGCCCCGGCGACCAGACTAAACCAGGGGGAGCAGGAACATCTACCCCCAGTTTTAGTCATGATATTCGTCAGATGACCGATAATATCATAAGAGTGGAATATCCGTTACCCGAACCTTGCCACTGCCGGCCATACCGCCGGGGAAAGGAGCCGAAAGAGCTTGAGCAGAGTAATCATCAAGAACTGTACGACCTATGATCCTGAGCTCATTAAGAGCCCTCTCGAATCCGGGATAGAACTCCTGGGCGGTTGGGATAGTTTTGTTTCTCCGGGAATGAGAGTCCTCCTGAAGGTTAACCTGATTGGCCCCAAGGCTTCTGACACCGCCGCTGTTACCCACTCCGAGTTTGTCCGCGCCCTGACTCATATTCTAAAGGAACGCGGGTGCATCGTATGGATCGGAGACAGCTCGGGGGGTTCGATCGCGGGTATCGCCCCCACCACCCAGAGTATGGTCGTATCCGGTCTGGCGAAAATGGCCCGGGAAGAAGGGGCGATTATAAAGAATTTTGATAAGGAAGGGGTAATGGAAGTCACACCTGCCAGCGGTCGATTTGACCGGATGTACCTGGCCCGCCCCATGTTTGATGCTGACTTTGTGATTAACCTGCCCAAGCTGAAAACCCATTCGGCCGGGATATATACCGGGGCGGTCAAGAACCTGTTTGGCTGCATTCCCGGACTGAGAAAAGCTGAGTATCACCGTCTCGCGCCTGATCCGAAAGACCTGGGAGAAACCATTGCAGATATCCACCAGGCGACCAGGGTCGGCCTGCATATTATGGACGGAATCACCGCCATGCAGGGGGAAGGACCGACTGCCGGTGAGGTGTACCATGCTGGGAAAATCCTGATCAGCACTGATCCGCTGGCCCTCGATACGGTGGCGGCAGCCATGCTGGGCATGGAAGTCGAGGATGTTCCCATCCTGGTAAGTGCCCGGGAACGGCACTTGGGGGAATCCGATTTGGAAAACATCGAAATCGACGGGGACTATGATTCACCTCCCCTGCTTCGAGGCTTCAAGTATCCCAGGAGATTTCGCAGTTCTAAACGAGGTAACCATGCGGTGCTGGTCAGACTGATCGACTTCTTAAAAACCAGGCCCCGCATCAATCCCCGGCTCTGCAAGGGATGCAATATGTGCGTTGAAAGCTGCCCGGTCCAGGCCATAGACCGGGAATCCAAGAAGATTGACTACAATTCCTGCATCGAGTGCATGTGCTGTCATGAGCTCTGCCTGCATAAGGCGGTTGACTTACGAAGAGACAACCCGATTGCCGATATCTTTACCCGTCTATACCGGGGGAAATACCGCTAAGACACGCACCACCTCCTAGACTTGTGGCGGAAACGAAAGCGATCCTCATTGGTCCCCCGGAAACGAGTCGTCCCTAGCGCAAGCCCATTCAGGGTGAGCAGACCCGGCAAGCTACGGTTTTCGCCGGGTAACCCTCCCTACCGCAGCAGGCACAACCAACCATGAAAACGATATGGTTAAAGCAAAATTATGCCCCTAAAAGCTATTGACCTTGACGTAACGTAAAGGTATATAGTGATGTTGTCGGGGGTGATTGCGTTGGAATACACAGTTCAGAAACTGGCTCAATTGGCAGGTGTCAGCACCAGAACCCTGCGGTATTATGATGAGATTGGAATTCTTAAGCCCGCCAGAATCAACTCGTCAGGATACCGGATTTATGGTCAGGCCGAGGTCGACCGCTTGCAGCAGATTCTGCTATACAGAACGCTGGGGGTTCGTCTGGATATCATTAAGGAAATACTGAGTGCACCATCTTTTGACGCATTGACGGCATTGAAACTTCACCGTCAAAAACTCCTCGACAAGAGACAGCAGCTGAATCTGTTGATAGCTAATGTAGAAAAGACCATAGCTGCGACTGAAGGGAGGATTACCATGAGCGATTCCGAAAAATTCGCGGGCTTTAAGCGAAAACTCATTGAGGAGAATGAGCAAAAGTATAGCAAGGAAATCCGGGCGAAATACGGCGAGGAGGCCGTAAAACAGTCCAACGAGAAATTCATGAACATGACTGAGGAACAGTATGCCGAGTTTGAAAAGCTGGGTGTCGAGGTGATGGATACGCTTAAGAAAGCATTCGCCACCGGTGACCCGGGTGGTGAACTGGCCCAGAAAGCGGCGGACCTGCACCGCCAGTGGCTCAGTTATACCTGGAACACCTACACCAAAGAAGCACATGCCGGCTTGGCCCAGATGTATGTGGATGATGAGCGATTCACAGCGTACTATGACCAAGACCAACCGGGCCTGGCAGCTTTTTTACGGGATGCTGTTCTGATCTACACGGGCATGAAGAAATGAAGGTCTTGATACCAGGCAGGCAGCTTTAAACCCAAGATGCAGCAATGGGCGGCAGTTACCGATTCTTTGGCAGCTGCTGCCTCATTTCCCCTTCCTAATTCCTCTTCCCGGACTGTTGAATACGTTGATGAACCCTGATTTATCCACCATAATATAAACAACGGGTATGCTGGAAAGGCAGTGTGACAGGCCGTCACCTGTCCGGTGACAGGCACCTGCCTGTTAAGAAATGGGATGATCAACGACTGTTGATAGCTCTCGCTTAAATGAGGAGGAAACGATGAAAAGTAAGATCGCTGAGGCTGTTAATCTGAGATACTCCCCTGTAGTTATACTGTTCACCGATGAAAAACCGGAAGGTGCACTGCAGTTCAAGGAGGGCCGGCGGGGTTGTGTTGTTTCTATGCTTACTGCAGCGGCCAAGGGAAGAACTGCAGTTTTTGACCGCAAAACCTACGGTTGTATCGGCGGTGGTGCCGGATTGGGTTTTGGCAACACCTACACTAACTTTCCCGGTGGAATTGAGTACTTTTTATCGATGGGCAACCGGGAGTTCTGCGAAAGCGAAAAGGGAAGGGAAATCCTAAAAAACCGGCCCCACCTGATTCATGGTGAAGCCTATAAGAAAACCCCGGAACTCGCCCGCTCCTTTATTGAATCGCTCCCGTATTATGATGTGCCGACCGAGTACATTGTATTTAAGCCACTGGATAAGCTCCTGCCGGATGAAAAACCGGAAGTTGTGGTGCTTCTGGCCACTCCAGATCAGATATCGGCTCTGGTTGTCCTGGCCAACTATGGCCGGCACGGCGGTGATAATGTGATGATTCCCTGGGGTGCTGGCTGCCACAGTATCGGCATCATTCCATTCAATGAAGGCAGATCGGATAGCCCCCGGGCAGTTGTCGGTCTCACCGATGTCTCGGCTCGAAAGTACCTGGATAAAGATATACTCTCTTTCAGTGTCCCTTATAAGATGTTCCTGGAAATGGAGGACAATGTAGAGGAGAGTTTTCTGACCCGGGAAGAGTGGTTGAAGATAAAAGAGCGTAATCAGCCTTAAATACCCCTTCCTGGCAGCTTCACCTATTTGGCATTCATGCCAGTATATATAAGGCTAGTTCTGCCGAATACATTCATATATCTGCTGAGATTCAGGGCCTGGACAGTTTCCCAGTCGAACATTTGCCACCGGTTAAAGCTACTTTTTATGCAGATAACCTCGTTTATCTGGTGGGTGTCCTCTTGGCCGGATACACTGTCCTGTCCGGGTTTGATCTCGGGACTGGTCACCTGTTATACCGGTTCAGGAATCCGGAAGAACGCGAGGAGATCCTGTGTAACCTGATGCCCATATGGGGGGTTAATCAGGTGTGGCTGCTTACTGGCGGCGGGGCTTTGTTCGCAGCCTTCCCCAAGGTCTATGCGGGCGTGTTTTCCGGGTTTTACCTGGCATTAATGCTGCTGTTGCTGGTCTTGATCCTACGCTCGGTGGCTATTGAAGTGGAGCACGGTTAAAAATGTGCCTTTACCTGGCTTTAGCTATGTTTCCAGCTTACTTGATCAGGCTTACTGACCTGTGGTAATATGAATGCGTCAAACTATTGAGAAATAATGGAGACAAAAATGCGCAAGCGGATTCTGGCCTAAATTAATAGATGCAGAGCTCGGTCGAAGGAATTGGTATTCCTTTGGCAGCTTTGCTATGACCAGAACGCTTGTTACCGTTGTGTCTATTTAATAATATGTCCGAATCCGTGCAGGTTCGGCTAATGAATGATTTAACCAGCTTGAAAAGACTGTGAGTGACAGGTGTTGCTTACAGTCTTTGTTGTTTCTGGAGGTGCTTTTATGCTGCTAAGCTGTCGTAATCTGAAAAAATCCTTTGGGGATCGTTTGGTTCTGAACGGTATTAACCTTGATATACGCCGGGGTGATCGGATTGGTCTGGTCGGCCGTAACGGAACGGGAAAAACCACCCTGGCCAACATACTGACCGGTAATCTTGATTATGATGAGGGCAGTATCATCACTCCCCGGCGAAAGTTGAATATAGGCTACTTGCGCCAGGCTGAGACTCATCCCGAGCTACTTCTTAATGTGCTGGATAACCCGGTCGAGGTCGGCGGTGAGTTCCAGCGCCTGGCCAGCCATCTCCGTATAAGCCGGATTGAGGAATGGTCAGAAGAACGCCTGAAGAACCTCAGTGGGGGGGAAAAGACGAGGATGGCTCTCGCCCGGGTCTGGGCTACCTACCCGGACCTGGTCATCCTGGACGAACCGACCAACCACCTGGACTATAAGGGGGTGGATTACCTGATATCTGAATTGGCCCATTTCCAGGGGACGGCCATCATCATTTCCCATGACCGATATTTCCTGGATCGTACCGTGTCGCAGATTATGGAGCTTGAAAACGGGACTGTCAGGCTGTACCCCGGCAATTATTCAGCATATCGGGAAGCCCGCCAAAAGGAGCGGGAAAACCAGCAACATGCCTTTGAGTCACAGCAGAAAGAACAGAAAAAGATTGAGGACGCCATTGCCCAGTTAAAGTCCTGGTCGGATAAGGCGCACCGTGAGTCGCGCCAGAAAGCTCAGGGCCGGAAGGGCGGTAAGGAGTACTTTCGCAAGAAAGCAAAAAAACGGGACCAGGCGGTTAAATCTCAGCTCAAACGCCTGGAGAAGATGCGCCAGGAAGGGGTAAAACGTCCTCAAAAGGAACTGCAGGTGAATTTCAACCTGAGTGCCCAGGAAAAAGGAGGCCGACGCCTGTTGGAGGCAGCTGATGTAAGCAAAGCCTTTGATAAGCTACTCCTTTTTAAAGACAGCTCCTTTTATGTCAACCGGGGTGAAAAGGTAGGTATTTGGGGACCCAATGGCTGTGGAAAGACCACCTTGCTCCAGGCTATTCTAGGCCAGGAAGGGCTTGACAATGGAGAGATATTCTTAAGTGAGTCCGCGCGTGTCGCCTATGTAAGCCAGGAACTGCCGCAGGGAGAGAAAAACAGTCTTAGAGACCTGGTAAGAGAGCGCACCATCACTGAACAAAAGCTCACTTTTCAGCTCCTGGTCAATCTGGGGGTACCCTATGATCGCCTCCAGATACCCCTGGGAGATCTTAGTCGGGGGGAGAGGATGAAGATTGCTCTGGGACTGGCCATTATGGGTGATTATGACCTGCTCCTCCTGGACGAACCGACCAATCACCTGGATCTATTCAGCCGGGAGGCCTTTGAAGAAAGCCTCGTCCGGTTTCCAGGTGCCATTCTCCTCGTTACCCATGACCGATATCTCACGGAAGAGGTCTGCGACTGTTTATTGGTCTTCGAGGACCATCAAGTCAGACGCATTGAGGGCAATCTGGAAGATTACCTGGCCAAGAAGCCACCCCTTAAACATCATACTGATCCGGATAACACCAACCGGGAAGAAGACCGGCTACTGCTGGAAGCACAAATCTCCGGGGTACTGAGCGAGCTAAGCCTCCGCAAACCTGGCGAAGAGAACTACGCCCTCCTCGACCAGGAGTACCGGGAACTCCTGCAGCGCCGAAAAGACCTCGGGTAATTTTCAGAGGACAGGCTATTTCCGAATTTCGGGGACACCATACTAAATTATTCTGGCGTCCGCCAGAATAATTTAGTATGGTGTCCCCGAAATTACAGTCCCTTTTTTCAAAAGCGGTACAGACCAATCCCCCTGTCCCAAATCCGTCCCCGACTTGTTCCTCCTCCCGATGCAACACCTCAATCGCGACTGGTCAGTTTTTCGTAACAGGCCTTGACTACCAGGGCATCGTACAGGGCGTTGTGCTTGTTTTCGACCCCGGCAAATCCTGCGAGTTCCTCCCGGTTGGTGGCCATAGGCTCGTAACCCTTCATCTTGAGCAGGGTACAGATGTCATAACAGATGTAAGACAGGTTTTGAGGAAAGTTCCAAAACCCACCCAATAGATCACACAGGAGTACCCAGTCAAAAGGAATGATGTCGGCCCACATCTCAACCCGGTCCCATTGGGAAAGCCACTGCCGCAAGGCTTCCGAGATCTGGCCTTTGTCGCCCAGAAGGGTTACCAGTTTCCCCTGCCCCAGGTATGAAGGTGGTGCCTGTTCCGGTTTCGACAGCCACAGGTTGTTAATGACATTCTCCTGAAGCCATTCATAAACCTGGCTCTGATCGTAATCGGTAAACTCGGCGTAGAACATGTTGCCGTCTTCGGCCACCAGACCGATGCTGATCAAGGTGGTATCCCGGCGGAGTCCAGTGAATTCACTGTCAAAGAATACTCGCATTAATAACCCCCCCACATTATTGGTGCACAATTAACTGGTGGCTGGATTTACGTCAGAATGGATTTTTTATCGATGGTACATTGTGAACCGTACTTTGAGTTTAACACATGCCGAATTCAATCCTGAAGTCACCCGGCTTTTCTTTTCCGAAGATTGCAATCTGATCCCCCGTGCATTGTAACCTACCCCGTTTGAATGCATAAATCTACCCGACTGGCTAACGTCGTATTCTGGTAAGCAGGTTAATGACGTAATCAGTCGAATAAACGAAAAATATATTGAAATTACGCTTATTACTGTGAGAAATTTTGCTTATTATGTATAATAGGAAGAAGATAGCAACGGACATGAAAGGATGGTGTGTTGTGGGATTCCGACTAACCCTGAAAATGAAGGTTATCCTCATGTTTGCGTTCGTAATAATTGTTGGCAACCTGGTTATGGCACTTTATATGTCAAATGCCATGAAGGACAAGGTAATTGCAGCGGCACAGGAAAAACTCAAGTCTGTTTATTGCATAATGAAATAGG
>DCTH01000122.1:0-1904 GCA_002329495.1 Syntrophothermus sp. UBA1445
GGTTACTATCGGTGCTTTGACATCGGTAAGCGTCAGCGAAAACTGGCGCATTGACGGCCCCCTGGTAAGGGAGTTGTCATTGTTGGCTTCCAGTCTCAGCCGGGTGGTGCCAGCCGGTACGGTATAACCGGAAAAACTCAAGGTCTCGTTATGTTTGCCAACCTTGTAATCTTTATATTTGACCTCTTTTACCGCCAGTTGATTTCCGTCCTTATCATAGAACTTAACGTACAGGTTGGCCGTCATGGTCGAGCTCGCCTGGCCCCAGAACTTTCCGCTGGCTGCAACCTGCAGTTCACCATTAGCAGCCAGATTGATAGCGTCAGCGTTCAGCTGCACGTCCTGATAAGCGGTTACTTTACTGGAGACATTACCTTTGATCTCCCCGCCATAATCACCGTTATTCCAATAGCCATTTGTCACAGTCCAACCGTTCAAGTTTTTATCGGGCTGCGGGTTAACCAACAGGTTTTGGCCCTTGTAAGCAGTAAACCCAAAGTTACCGGTCTTGGTTATCGGAACCAGCCGGCTTGATTTGCCGTTGGCGAACTTACCCCCATTAAGGTTGTTCAGGTGCAAATAGGTGATGGGAGCCGAACCATTCCAGATAACACCGGCCGTATCCGGCAGATTAATGGTTGCCGTCTCCGTGGGATTACCCGCGGTCAGAGTTATGGTCTGCGGTGAAGGATTGATATTCCCCAGTACCCCCCCCAAACATTCCTGGGTGAAGGTGACTACGGAATCGTCCCCGTCCTCCGTCATGGTGTAGGTGACGTCCACCGTATTTCCGGCTATCGCCCCTACTGTGCACTCCACCACCGGAACCGGTGCTGGAGCCGGTACACTGGCCATACGTTGGAACCGCATTTCCTCGGGGACCTTTTCCAACGGGTTGCTGCCATAAACCTCATCAACAATACTATCATCAGGATCCACCACCAGGTTAATCCCCTCGGAATTAAGCTGTTGCTCCAGGTCGGCCAGCATTTCCAGGTGTTCACCGGTGACATTAACCTGACTTTTTATGAAATTGTCTTCTACAAACTGCATGTAGTCTTCGAAGTCAATTAGTCTGGCAATAAAGTCGAGGGTAACGGTTTGGTCATCCACCTTGACTTCCTGGCTCAGGTCGGCACCAGGAGCATTCACGATACTACGCATCTGCTCCAGGGTATAAAACTCACCGTCCATCTCAATCCTGTAGGTTAGACGGTTGCCGTTTTCGTCAATGATGCCCATGGAGATCATAGACTCAATCATCGCCGCCGCCGTTTCCGGTCCGTATTGCTCAGCCAGGGCGGCAAGGAGCTGAGCTTTGGCATTGGGATGCCTATTCGCTGCCGCCATTGGATTCTCAGCGTTGGCGAGTCCACCCGCAGCAGACAAACCAGCAGGTGACTGCAGCTGCGCTTGGGAATTGTCCAATTCCAATAAACTGGTAGCGGCCGACTGCTCACCCGGATTTTGAGCCGTTGATTCCTGCGCCAGGGTATTCAAGGGCAGCATGGTGAGCAGCATAACGTTTACCAGCAATAGAGCTATTGTTCTTTTCAAGCTCTTCACTTTCTTCCTCCTTTCTCCAAATAATAAAACCCGAACGTATTCCCCGCTTACCTCAGAGGCATCACCTCCAAGGCGGTCGAAGCATGGCTGGGAACCACGGACAGCAGCATACACAGAACGAGCAACATGTTAATGAATCGTTTTCCCGTGAACTTCTTCTTCCTCTCCTTGTTAAATTTACGTTTCTTTTTTTCGCCGCTATGGCAGGGTGGGTGCAGCCCGTATCGCTTACCTTGCAGGGATAAATCATCCATCGTCTTCCTTTGAAATCTCCCGAAAGCCCATTAAGAACCCGGGAATACGGTTCCACGGCTTGTGCAAGGTCTGGTTATAGAGCG
>DCTH01000122.1:1917-9499 GCA_002329495.1 Syntrophothermus sp. UBA1445
CAGGTGGTTTTTGCGGCAGGCGGCCAGCTGGCTCCGGGCGCTTTTCACGGTTTCCTTTTTTGCGATTAGCTCCCGATGAACCACCCAAAACCACAGGGTTAAAAACGCCGCTGTGCTAATGGCAGCAGTCACACCGACGATCATAGTCGTCAGGCTCCATTCCTCCTTTCTTCCTTTCTGACTTTCTGCTTGAAAAATCAAGCAGTCTTCACACCGTTTATGATAGTAAGATTTTCCGGGTAAAAATTTGGGTTGGCCTGAGATGTATGAGATTTCACCCTGAAATGTAAAGCGGAACTGTTCTCGAGAGGATATGTGGTGGTAAATTTCAAAATTAATCTTCTTGCGTGAAGGTATGACCCAATTTTAAAGGGGCCGGCTGACCGTTGTGGCCAACTGACCCCTGAGTTTTGCTTATGCACTTACATTCTTCTTATTCACTGCGTTTTTTGGCTTCCTCATTCCTTAATTCGCGGCGAAGCAGCTTATTGGTTCCCGATTTCGGCAGTGCGTCTCTGAATTCAATATAGCGAGGCGCGTTATGCGGCGACATATTATCTAGCGACCATTTTATGAGTTCCTCTTCTGTAATCTTACCTTTATAACCTTCCTTTAAGACCACAAAGGCTTTAACAACTTCGCCCCTTCTCGCGTCTGGAACCCCGATTACTGCAGATTCTGCCACAGCTTCATGGAAGGATAACATGGATTCAACAGCTTCTGGGAATACTGAGACGCCGGAAACCTTTATCATCTCCTTAAATCTGCCATACCAGAACAGGTAGCCATCCTCGTCGATCATTCCCATGTCACCGGTGCGAACATAGCCGTCAACCAATGCCTCCTCAGTAGCTTCAGGTTTATTCCAGTAACCTAAGAAAGTGCCAGGACCCTTAATGCGGATTTCACCCTGTTCACCATATGGAAGGATCTTTTTGGGATCATTTATATCGGTGATAATTATGTCATTTTCCGGAATGGGGATTCCCTGGGCACCCCATTTAACAATGTTATAGGGCATCATAGTATCGAGTGTATGGGTTTCCGTTAGACCGAAAGATGATTCCATCACGGGACATCCGACTGCCTTCATCCATTTTTCGCACAATTCCTTATTAACAGGAAGCACGAATGAGGATGATGTACATACCCGTAGTGAGGACAAATCATATTTGCCCAGGTCCGGATGATCCGCAATAGCATGATTAATGGGTGCCAGGGAATAGAAGCCCGTGGCCTTATACTTGTCGATGACAGTCATTATTCCTACTGGATCAGGTGTCGGCAAAAGAAGCGCAGTACAGCCGATTAACCAGGTTGAAAGCATTGAGTCCATACCGGCAATATGATAGAAGGGCATGGCGGTTACAACAACATCAATATCTCGAGTTCCCCATGCATAGTAAGCCGCATACGGCTTATACACATGTGCCATGTGGGATAGCATAGCGCCTTTGGGCATACCGGATGTACCGCTGGTATACTCAAGCATGCAAACTTCATCCATATCCCAATCCATGTATCTATACGGCGTGGCATCACCATTTTTAAAGACTTCATAAAGATCGTGGATATCTTCATCCGCTGAAATAAATCTTGGTGAAGTATAAATTGGCGGGATAGGAGCTACTGGTTCCTCAGGAAGAAAATCGTTGAAATTGCTATAGGCGAGGAATTTTACGGTCGGAATTTCATGCCTGATTTTTTTGATGGTATGGTAGAGGGCATCCGACATTAGAATACCAACCATTCCGGCATCGTTGATCTGGTAACGAAGCTCCATTTCCTTAAACAAAACATTTATGGGGCAAACGATGGCTCCAGCTTTCAGGATACCGAAATGAGCGGCAATGTGCTCAGGGCAGTTATACATATAAATCCCGACTCTATCGCCTCTTTTAACGCCCTTGGATAGAAGATAATTTGCTACCTGATCGGACATTTTGTCCATTTCTTTGAAGGAGATTTCAGTTCCATAAAATATCGTGCCCGGCTTGTCACCATACCGCAATGCATTGCGTCTCAGCNNAGGGATTTTCCCATCGGGGTATTGGAACTTGTCAGGAATCCCTAACTTGTCGTACCACTTGTACCAGGGTCTTTCCATAGCATTACCTCCTACCTTCTAAAAATATATTGGTGCCACGAGCTGCCTTGGGTATAATTAATTGGCTTTGATTAGGTATGGTCTTGGTCACCTGACTACTTACCATGCAATTAATATGCCAAAAGTATAACCCTGATACCGACAGGGTCGAACACCCCGAAAGATGCCCAGTATGATGGCTACCATAAAACACCAATGTTGTACCATTTTGCAGCAGTAATGTTGTGACATTTTACTGCAGTGTTGTCTTACACTACAATCAGATCAAGAAATATACCCTTACAGAAAAGCCGGAGCAGACAGATCTAGATATGTTGTGAAAAAGTCCAGTGCNNGCGACCGTTGGGTCCGAACTCTGCAATACCCTGCGAAATCGAGGGCGGAAAGCAGCCGAGCGCAGAAGACAAGTAAGTCTTTGAGCCTGGATGCCGATTAGACGGGGTGCTCTTGGAGTCCTCGTTTAAATCTCAATCGACAATTCAACTCCCCAGTTTACCACCCTATTACTCAAAATTCCCCTCATTACCCGCTTTCTTGAGTATCCAAACACCGGTCCACAGTAACCATCTGCACACAATCCCATATTATGGAATGTAATAACATAGTTCTTATCGCTTGCGATTTGTAACGCCTAACGGGGGTATCAATGTGCTGTTTAAAATAGTTTCTGACGCAGAAACAACCGATACCTTGATGATCTCGCCGGACTTCCAGACCAAGTTCTTCTTCAGAAAACGGTATGCGGTTACGGTGCATGCGGGAACAAAAAAACTGCAACTGCGCGTTCGTATCGTGCCCGATCACGATATTGAGACAGTCACGATCGCTGCTAATGCCCTGGCGGAACTGTCCATCCCCGGTGATTTGCGTTACCAGGTACGCAAAGAGTCTCAGGGGATCAGATTGGGTCCGGTCTTGGGCTTATTACTGTCCAAGCGCCATGAACCGCTGGATGACGAATTTGTAGCCTATCTGCAGAACTACACGGCCACCTATCCCCAAACTCACGGACTTCTATATGCATTCAGCATGGAAGGAATTGATTTTGATAACAACACCGCTCAAGGCTACTACTATGACCCCAGTAACGAGCCGGGACAACCATGGATCCCGTCGGTTTTACCCTTGCCTGATGCTATATTTCGGAGAACACTGTTAAATGATGTCCAAATACTCGCAGAGATTACCAATAACCGATTTTTCAACTCTTACCGGATAAGCAAATGGGATTATTGGAACTACACGGCCAGGAATGAATCATTACGCAAGCATATGCCGGTGACCTGCAAGTTCTCCTCGGCGAATGCCTTATTACAGATGCTGGACCGGTTCGATAGGGTCGTGTTAAAGCTTAGTCTGGGCTCGCAAGGATACGGTCTAATCATGGTCAAAAAAACTGATTCCCAGTATTCGATACAAAGGAAGTGGGATAAGAGACCCAAGGTTTTTACCGATAGAGCAAAAATGCTCTCCTATATCAGGAGGATTACCAGGAATCGTCGCTATCTGGTCCAGCAGGCGATTGATCTGCTTAGGTTTGAAGGTCGACTGGCAGATTTTCGTGTGATCATGCAAAAGGATTTTTCCCGCCAGTGGAACTGCACCGGCATCATTACCAGCATGGGAGCCGTCAGGGGAATCTGTTCGAATTACCCCGCCAAAGATTCGATCTTTCTATCTTTTGAAGAATTCTGCGCCCGTTATCTCGGTTTATCCCCTACTGCCACCGCAGCAAAGAAGCAGGAAGTGATCGAAACCTGCATCAAAGCATGTGAGGTACTGGATCGACCCGGCTTGCATTTTGGGGACGTCGGGATTGATCTGGCTATGGATACCTCTCTTCACCCGTGGATTATGGAGGTCAATACCCTCCATATGGAAGACCTGCTCCTATATATCGGGGATGAAGCTGCCTTCAATGCTGTCCATGTAAACCGCATCCAATACTTAACGGCTTTGAGTGGTTTTCAGATGCTTGAATCCGAATNNACAGAGATTATAAGTCAATTCCTTTGTGGAAAGATGTAACGGCAGAACAGTGGAATAGCTGGAAATGGCAGCTTGCGAACCGGATTTCCTCCCTGGAGCAGTTGCGGCAGGTCATCGATCTGGAAAGTGAAGAGGCAAAAGAGATTGCTGCCTGTCTGGAAAAGTACCCGATGGCCATCACTCCCTATTACGCCACCCTTATGGATGAGGCCAACAGAAGTTGTCCCATACGTATGCAGGTAATTCCCTCGGTCCGGGAGCTGCAAAACACGGAGGTCGATCAAGCTGATCCTTTGCACGAAACCATCGACTCACCCGTGCCCGGACTTATTCATCGTTATCCTGACCGGGTGGCCTTTCTGGTTAGTGGAAATTGTGCGGTCTACTGCAGGTTCTGCACCAGAAAAAGCTCGACCTATGGCCGCGACCGGATTTGCCAGGGTGCTGACCTTGACAAAGCCATCACTTATCTAAAAAACAACCGTCACATCAGGGACGTGCTGCTGACGGGTGGAGATCCCCTTTGCTTATCCGATCATACGCTTGGCTCATTGCTGGAGATGCTGAGAGCAATCGAGAGTGTAGAGATCATCCGGGTCGGGTCCCGGGTTCCGGTTACCATGCCCCAGCGCATAACTCCTGAGTTGTGCGCGGTGCTGAAAAAGTACCATCCCATCTGGTTGAACACTCATTTCAACCACCCCCGGGAAATAACCGCGGAAGCACAACGTGCCTGTGAGATGCTGGCCAATGCTGGTATTCCTCTGGGAAACCAGTCGGTTCTGCTCCAGGGTATTAACGATTCCCCGGCAATCATGCAGCAACTGGTGCACGGGTTGCTAAGAATCAGAGTCAGACCCTATTACCTGTACCAGTGTGACCTGACGGAAGGCATTGGACACTTCAGAACCCCGGTAACCACCGGTATTGATATAATTCGGAAACTGCAGGGGCACACATCCGGTTTGGCCGTTCCCACCTATGTCATAGATGCTCCCGGCGGAGGGGGCAAAATCCCGGTCAATAAGAATTATATTGTCTCCCACTCAGCTCAGGAAATTGTCCTCCAAAACTATGAGGGGGAAGTCTGTAAATATCCGGAGATATCCGAAGAATAGAGGGGTTCAAGCAATGCATATCGGATTAACCTATGACCTGATTACCGATTATCTGCGGTTGGGTTACAGCGAAGAGGATACCGCCGAATTTGATACCGAAGATACTATCGCCAGCATTACCAACGCCTTGCATAATCTCGGTTTCAAAACGGAGCGCATCGGAAATTCCCATAACCTGCTTACCTGCCTGGTGAAGGGCAAACGATGGGATATGGTCTTCAACATCTGTGAAGGACTGTATGGTATGGGCCGAGAATGTCTGGTCCCGGCTCTCTTGGACCAGTATCAGATCCCCTATACCTTCTCCGATCCACTGGTCTTATGCATCACCCTTAACAAGGGTATGGCCAAAAGGGTGGTCAGGGACCTTGGAATACCTACTCCGGACTTTTTGGTGGTGGAAGCAGAGAATGATCTAACCGGTTTACACCTGGGTTTTCCTCTCTTCGTCAAACCGGTAGCCGAGGGCTCGGGCAAGGGCATAGACGAGCGTTCCATAGTAACCAACGGCCGAGACCTACAAGCTGTCTGTTCGGCGTTACTTAAGAGGTTTCGCCAACCGGTGCTGGTGGAAGAATACCTGCCGGGAAGCGAATTCACGGTAGGGATTGTCGGCACCGGCAGGGATTCGCGGGTAATAGGCGTTCTGGAAATCATGTATACAAAATGTGCTCAAAGCGAAGTGTATTCGTATCTGCATAAAAAACACTATCAGCGTTTTATTGAGCATCGCCTGGTCACTGATAAGGCTTTGGTCAAAAAGTGTGCCGATTTATCACTCAAGGTCTGGAACGGAATCGGCGGACGCGACGCCGGGCGGGTTGATCTGAGGCTGGATAAAAATGGTGAGCCCTGTTTCATTGAAGTAAATCCCCTAGCTGGATTGAACCCTGACTCAGATCTCCCCATGCTGGCCCGTTTCAACGGAATTACCTATCAGAGTCTGCTAAAAATGATCATGGACTCAGCTTTGAAAAGAACCGCGAATTTGCCAAGCCAACTGCGAAAGTTGAATAACTGAATATCTACTACCTGGTAATGGGTGGAGGCAGATTAGTAATAGACATCTACCTTCCCATTCTGCCGGTAGCGTATAAGTCGAATCCCTTTACCATTGATCGAATCATCAAAGAATTGAGGCTCAAAGCCTTCAAATACCTAGTCTCCCTTGAAACTAATAACTGCCAGCCTGACCATGGGCTCAAATACGAAACGAAAGGGTATGACATATTTCATGGTACACCTCCCCCTTTTATTCTCTTAAATCAATTCCCGTCATTATCATCTGAGCAGGCAAGGGAACCGTCCCCATGCCTGCTATTTCTCCATGAAGCGGTGTAAAACCGATGCCACCTGAGCTCTAGTCGCACTTCCCCGGGGATCAAGGTTACCGGCACCTTTGCCGGTTATCAGTCCTGCCCCCACCGCCCATTCCATAGCCTGGGAAGCCCAGTCCGAAACCGTTAGGCCATCGGTAAATTTCGTTGTATCGCCGAAGGCTGATACGTCGTAGCTGTGGCTCTTGGCGTAGTTGTGCAGGATGACAGCCAGTTGTTCCCGGGTGACGGGAACTTCCGGGCCAAATAACCTTGAGCTAAAGCCACTGACAATGCCCTGTTCCGCAGCCCAGGCGACTGCATCCGTAAACCACATCGAGCCGGGTACATCGATAAAGCGGTTTTGCCCTCCGGCCGGTTCGCCTGCCAGGCGGTAAAGAACGGTAACCAACATGGCCCGCGTCATTTGACTATCAGGACTGAAGGTGCTGCTGCTGGTACCGGAAAAGATATCACTTTGCACAACAAAGGCCACGCTTTCGTAGAACCAGTCGTTTTCCTCCACATCTGTAAAGGGATTAGCCCAAGCGGGCTGTACCGTCGGTGCAGCGTAGCCCACCACATAATAGGACAGGTGAGAGAGGCTGCAGCTTACCCTGCCCTTTGCCGGGTCGTAGGTGCAGGGGATTTCGGTCATCGTGCCGTCGTTTGCCAGATACCAGACGGTCACGTCTGCCGCCGTTTCGCCGTCTTTGAGCTCGTAGGGCAGAGAAACGGTGGCTGAGCCGCTGAAATCGGTAATTGTTTTGTCGCCGGAAGTAAGGGTCAGCGAGAACACGGTCTTTCCGGGCTGGTTGTCCTGATGATCCGTGGAAACGTCCNNCCAGATCGAGACACCTTCAGCCACTTCGCCTTCTTTCAAGGTGTAGGGGAGGGTAAGGGTAATAACCCCGTTTTCGAAACTGGAGATGTTTTGTCCGCCGCTTAAGACGGCAATGTCATAAACCGTGGCTTCTCCCACCGCTGCCTGTTGTGTTGGGGAAAGCTTTGAATGCTCCACAGTAGCAAGGGAGACGGTGACATGTTCTCCT
>DCTH01000122.1:9541-11325 GCA_002329495.1 Syntrophothermus sp. UBA1445
CAGAGTTTCAAAAGCTGAAGCCGGAACTGTGGCACCGGTGGTACCGGAGACACTGCTTAAGTTAAAGCTAACCTGGTTGCTGGTGTTCTCAAGGGTATCGTCTAGTCTGTCTTCGTTAATATCGATAACTACATTAGGGCCTTGTTTACTGAAGGGCACCGACACTCCGCCTACGCTGGCGGTTGGCGGAGACGAACCGCCGCCGCTGCTCCTTACAGACAAGATAACTGGTACCTCGTTGTTTATCAAACCCGGTGTGAGACTGCCCCCCGCTGTATTGTATCCGCTGGCCGTTACACTGTAGGCGGTTTCACTGCCCCTGGGCACAACACACCCCGTTACACCATGGCTGTTGGTCGGGTAATTGTTATTGTTCACAGTGACCGTTGCCCCGGGAATAGCTAAGTTACTGGAGTCAGTTACCTGAAAACGCAGGTAGGCCAGGCTGTTGCCATAATTGTCTTGCAAGGTGCCGAAATCCTGTCCATTGTAGCCCCGACCTATGTATTCACCACCGTCGTTGCCGGTGGCGATAACCACTGGGTTGTTCGCTACGGTGACAACCGCACCGCTGCCGCCGGTATCTTCGGGTTTATAGGCACCACCACCACCAATCCCGGCACCGCCACCGCCAGTGTTCCTACTTCCATCATAAGCAGTTCCCACTGTGCCGCCGGTAGCTGTAACCGTTCCGCCACTGATGCTAATATACCCACCGCTGGCTCTACGGCCGCCACCGATACCCGCAGCGTAATAGCCGCCAGTTGCCGTAACCATGCCCCCGAAAATGGATATTATGCCACCGTTTCCACCGCTGCTTGCGGCCCTGATGGTACCACCCCCGCCGATACCTGCACCGCCACCACCCGGGATTGAGTAAGTGGTACCATCATACACAGTTCCCACCGTGCCTCCTAAGGCGGTAACCGTGCCACCACTGATGCTGATCTCTCCTCCAACAGCACTTCGGCCGCCACCGATACCCGCACCGTATGTGCCGCCGGTAGCTGTTACCGTACCTCCGGAAATGGAGATAACACCGCCGCTGCCGCCGACGAAACTTGAAACCTGGTTGCCGCCGCCGCCTATACCCGCGGCGTTGGCACCCCCGGTGGCTGAAACCACGCCGCCACTGATTGCTATCTCTCCTCCGCCGCCGCTGGTTCCTTCGTCGTTGCTTCCACCGCCACCTATGCCCGCGCCTTGACTACCGCCGGTGGCTGTCACTTCGCCGCCTGAAATGTTTATGGTGCCAGCACCGCTGCGGTAACCACCACCAATACCGGCGCCCCAAAATCCACCAATGACCGTCAATGAGCCAGTGCTGACTGCCGTTATGTTAAGGGTGGCGTTGCTTGGTACGCTAAGTCCGGCACATCTTAAGCCGCTTTTTAATGTATTGGTGCCGATTAGGGTCAGGTTAACCGTCGAGCCGGCGTCAATTGAAAGGGCACCGGTACCAGAGGTAGCAGATACGTCAATGATCACGTTGTCCAGAGTAATATTATATTCCGGGCTGCCGTATACACTGCTGCTTACTGAGATGGTGTTAGCTGTGGTACTGCCGGTTATGATGTAGCTCCCGGCGGTATTGATTGTCAATTTATGTTCGTTACTGTCATATATGTAGCCGGCGCCACTCTCCGAGGGATTGGCAATATCGATTAACGTAGCATTGCTCATAGCTACTGATATATCGTTGTTTATCTCACCCGGTGTGAGACTGCCCCATGCTGGGTAGTATCCGCTGGCCGTTACCCTGTAGGTGGTTTCACTGCCCCTGG